>CAYNWJ010000084.1:0-12675 GCA_964400815.1 uncultured bacterium | reverse complement strand
CGATATCGCGAAAGCCCACGCCGCGCTGGACTGCTATGTGACATTCCGGGAAACCATCGAGAAATCGGGGGTCAGGGACTATATTGATCATATGGTAAGTTTTGAGATTTTCGGTGAAAAGCACGATCCGCCGCTGGAGGATCTGTTCGAGGGGATGTGAGAGGCGGATCGCATGACGGAATCCATCGATCAGGCATAATGGTGAAAATTGACCATGCAGTTAATATTCTGACGGCGCAGTCTGCGCCCGATATTCGAACGGAGGCCCCATGAACCTGTATCTCAAGCAGCTCAACCCCCACGCATGCCGCACCTACCTGATCGGCCGCGAAGGCTCGGACGACGTGGTCATCGTCGACCCGGTCGTCGACCATGTCCGCGACTATCTGGACCTGCTCACCGACAACGGCCTCACGCTTTCGGCGGTCATCGACACCCACACTCACGCCGACCACATATCCGGCGGGGCGTCCCTCAAGGACGCCACTGACTGCGAATACATCATGCACGAGCATGCCCCGGCCGAATGCGTCGACCGCCGGCTCGGGGACAGCGACGAGCTCAGGCTCCTTGATGCGGTGACGGTCAAGGTCATCCACACGCCTGGCCACACGAAGGACTCGGTGAGCCTGGTCTTCCCGGACTGGGTGCTCACCGGTGACGCGCTGTTCCTGGACGACGGGGGCGCGGGACGTGACGATCTGCCCGGCGGCGATCCGGGCGCGCATTTCGACAGCCTGGAGCGGTTCAGGAACCTCCCCGGCGGCCTGGTTGTCTATCCGGCCCATGAATACCGTGACCGGGAGCCTTCGAGCCTCGACCGCCAGAAGGAGACCAACCCCCATCTGAAAATAACCTCCCGCGACGAGTTCATAACCTATCTCGAAGATCTCAAGCTCGGTCCCGCCGACTGGATGGCGGATGTGCTCAAGGCGAATTACGCCTGTGCGCAGGACCCGAACGCCGCATGGATCCCCGCCGACTCGCCCGCCTGCGAGGTCAAGGGGACCATGGACGCCGGGGTCAACGGGATAGAGGTGGGACCGGTGACCGCCGCCGAGCTCAAAGACGAACTCGAACAGAACGGCGCGCCCGTGCTGCTGGATGTCCGCGAGGAGGAGGAACTCGAGGGCGCCCTGGGCCACATCGACGGCATCGTGCACATCCCGGTCTGGGACCTCTCCCACCGTCTTGGCGATCTCGACGGATACCGTAAAAGGAAGATCGTGACTGTCTGCCGCTCGGGAGCGCGCGCCCACACGGCGGCCCAGATTATCAAGAAGGCGGGCTTCCCCCATGTCCGGGTCCTCGAGGGCGGCATGATCGCGTGGAACCGCACCTGAACAGCAGGGGAGAAGGCGGATGCGCCCGGCGCCGCGATATGTGATCCGCGGACGTACAGCCGTGTGGAAAAGTGTGGCGGACGGCGTGACATTTTCATATTATTACAGTTGATGCGGACCACTCGTTTTCAAGCACACATACAAGGGGGAAACCGTAATGAAAAGATCCATCCTGCTGATCGCGGTGTTGTTTGTCGTCATCGCCGCGGTGACAGTCAACGCGCAATACGTCGAGCGGAACAAATATCTCAGCGGCGGCATTTTCGTTGATGTGACGGACGAGACCGGCTTCGATCACGCCGGCCACGGCAAGTGCGTGTCCATGGCTGATTTCGACATGGACGGCGACCTGGATGTCTACATGAGCACGGTCTACGCGCCGAACCGCTTTTTCGAGAACCTCGGCGGCCTGAAATTCGTCGACCGCACCGACATCCTCCGCCTGGGTGACACCAAGCTCGACACCCACGGCATCGTGTGGGCTGATTTCGACAACAACGGCTATCTCGACATCTTCGTGGCGAACAACCTGGAGGCCCTGAGCCAGCAGCGCGGCGAGGTGCTCCATCCCAACGAGTTCTTCCTTGGCTTCGACGAGGGGTTCGTGGAGCAGGCGACGCCCGCCAATGTGGTGGGCGAGGCCTTCAATTATTCCTGCGGCGTCACCACGGCCGATGTGAACGGCGACGGCCTGCTCGACATCTATGTGGCCGAGGGCGGCTATCGCAGCGGCCCCGAATGCGCCAATTCGCTCTATGTCAACAACGGCGACGGCACCTATCGCGACATCGGCGCGGAAGCGGGCGTGGCGAACGAGAGCAACGGCTACTGCTGCGCTTTCTCGGACTATGACAACGACGGCGATCCGGACCTGTACGTGGGCAACATCAACGATTCCCAGGATCCCCTCACCGGGGCGATCTACCGCAACAACGGCGACGGGACCTTCACCGATGTCACCCGCACGCTCGGCATGGAGACCCGCGGCACGAACATCTCCTGCTTCTGGGGCGATGTGGACAACGACGGCGATCAGGACCTGTTCCTCGCCAACAGCGCGGGTCCCAACTATCCCGAATCCGAATGGGGCAGGAACATCCTCTGGCGCAACAACGGCGACGGCACCTTCACCGACGCCTCCAGCGAATCGGGCGTGGACATCGTCACCAACTCCCGCGGCTCGTCCATGGGCGACATCGACAACGACGGCGATCTGGACATCATCGTGACCAACAGCTGGGAGGACGCTCTCGTCCTTTTGAACGACGGCGCCGGAAAATTCACCGAATCCCACAGGACCACCGGCGGCTCGTGGTTCTATGGCCACGGCCTCGCCCTCGGCGATCTGGACAACGACGGGGATCTTGACATGATCGGCGGCAACTGGCGGCGTCCCAGCGCGAGCAATTACGGCAAGTGGTTCGTGTTCGAAAACAAGACGAACGACCGTAATTTCATCAAAGTCAACGTGAAGGGCGTGGAGTCCAACCGCTCCGCCGTCATGAGCAAGGTCGCGGTCTATGACGCCGGCAGGGCGGGGAACGCATCCGCGCTCCGCGGATACCGCGAGGTGACCGCCGGGAACGGCACCTTCCCCGGAAACCCCCTCGTCCAGCATTTCGGCGTTCCCTCGTCGGGGAGCTACGATATCGTGGTGACCTTCCCCTCCGGCATCGAGCGCACCATGAAGAACGTTTCGCCCGGCCGGACCTATGACATCTACGAGACCGATGTCGATCCGGCGGCCTACGAGCGGGTCAGGCAGCAGTAACGGGAGAGGATTTCAAGCAGGCGCGGCACGTGAAAAAGGGAACGGAACCCGTTCCCTTTTTCTTTGAATGCACCCGGCTGTGGAAACTGTCAGCCGGACGGCAAGGGTGTACATCGTGAGGTGGAATCTGAAGGAAGCCGCAGGCAAAGCGCTGGCCCGACGAACAGAAATCGCATACGAGGCGGTCATGCCGGATGAGGAGGCCAATATATTCAAAGTCATAAACCTGTACGGAAGGCATGGACGAATATGCGGCGGACATAAGCGTGAAGGCGGCGCGTAATACCCGGGTAATCTCGATAACCTTTCTTCCACGATGGAGAGCACCCAAGACCATGGGGATGACAACTTGCCCGGAAGGTTTTGGATAAGTCAGTTGTGGCCATAACAGCCGGACCATCCCCACATGAAAGGCTGAATCCGTTCGAGCAAAGTATCCAAAATTCTGAGCGTCATTGACGGTAGTCTCGTCAGTGAGCCTGAGACCGGAAGCAGCTGACGGAATCCGCGAGATTAGGCTGGGCGAGGATGACAGGCAGCGAGATGAGAAGCAGCACAATTCGGAAACCGCCGTATACGGACCCCTGCGCCCGGCCGCTGAAGGGATGGCGGGGATGCCTTGGACACAGCGCCTGCCGGGATGTTATTTGACTTGAATACGATGATACGCCGCATTATATTGACATACCGCCGACCGACCGGCGGAATCCAGCCGAAAGACTTCAACCGCACGTTCAACAATACACGGAAGAGGGATTGTATGACGTATAGGAACCAGTGGCTATCGGGCATTCTCGTTGTCTTCATTGCGGCGGCTGTCTGGTCGTGCTCCGGCGACGGCGGACAGCAGGCGGATCAGCCGGCCGAACGCGGTCCCCGCCGCGAGGTCATTTCAACCGACGAGAGCTTTCACGGGTGGGATTCCCTGACCCTGAGAAACGTTTACGCCCGTTTCGATGTCGTTCCCGAACTGGGCGGCAAGATCATGGGATTCGATCTGCACGGCTTCCAGGTGCTGTGGCACGATCCGGCCAACGAGGGGCTTGTTGACAACGATCAGGGCTATGGTTTCGGCGGAAAGTTCACCAATCCCGGCGGAGCGAAGGTCTGGCCCGCGCCACAGGGCTGGAGCGGTCCCGGAGAATGGCCCGGTCCGCCCGACGATGTGCTGGACAGCTCGGTCTATGAAGCGTATTACGAGGACGACACCATTGTCGTCGAAAGCCCGCCGGACGATGGCGAGGGGCGCACGGGCCTCCAGTACAGTCACACCTACCGCCTGCTCAGCGGAAGCGCCGTGCTCGATCTCGATCTGTCCATGACCAATGTCGTGGACCGTTCAGTGACGTGGGGTCTCTGGCACCTGGCGACCGTGCCGGTGGACCGCGAGTTCACCGTGTATGTCCCGGTGGACGAGGGTGACTGGTCGGTGCTCTTCGGCGATGAGGACAATCCCCAGTGGCTCGGGGTCGAGAACGGTCTTTTCCGCGCCCGCTACGACCAGCGCGTGGGCAAGGTCGGGCTCAGGACGCGCGAGGGATGGGCAGCCTGGCATGACGAGGAGAACGACGTGGTATTCGCCATGATGTTCCCCGTCGAGCGGAACGCGGACTATCCCGACGGCGGCAGCACCTTCGAGATATGGACGAACGGCGCGGGGACGATCAGCGCGGGCGGCGAGGAGCATGTCTACGAATATTCCCCGGAGACCGCGTTCATGGAGCTCGAAGTGATGGGGCCCCTGACGAGGCTCGCACCCGGTGAAACCGAAACCCTCGATGTCCAATGGGGCATCTGCCGTTGTTCCGGCGTTGCCTACATCAACGAGGCGGGCGTGATCGCGGAGCCCCTCACATACGAAAACGATACGATCACCGGCAGGTTCGGTGTGTTCTACGGCGGCGTGCTGCAGGCGCTGTACCTCAGCTCGAGCGGTGAAATGCTCAGCATAAAGAACCTCATGGAGGTTTCGCCCCTGAACGAGGTCATCATCAACCAGGGGCCGAGGGACATCATCACCCATCGGGCGAAAACCATCAGGTTCCAGATCGTCTCGTTCGACAAGAGCGAAACGAGGATCATAGGCGATGTGGCGATCAACTGACGCCGCTTCCGCTACAGGGAGACATATCATGAAGAACGTACGACGCGGCTGCATCGTTTTCCTCCTTCTGACGGGGGTGTTGCTCTCCTCGTGCGGTAACGGCGGTGGTGGCGATGATGAAGGCGCTGTGGAACAGGGCAAACGCCGCGACCTGTATTTCCTCGTTTCCGCCATGGGAGCGAATTCCTATTTCTATGATCACAAGATGGGCCTGGAGAAGGCCGGTGAGTTGTTCGGTGTCGAGACCCAGTACAAGGGACCGCCCGACTGGAACATGCCGGCAATGATCCAGTCCATCGAGCTGGCGGTGGCCCGTGATCCCGGCGGCATCATGGTGATCGGTTTCGAGGAGTCCCTCAACGACGCGGTCGACAAGGCGGTCGAGGCCGGCATACCGGTGGTGACCCTCGATTCCGACCTCCCCAATTCGAAACGTGTGGCTTTCGTGGGTACGGGGAACTACGGGGCCGGATACCGTGGCGGTCTGAAACTGGCGGAACTGGTCGGCGGCAGGGGGAAGGTCGCCGTGCTCACCAAGGTGGGCCAGCCGAATCTCGAGGAGCGTGTCCGCGGTTACCGTGAAGCACTCGCGCAATATCCCGATATCGAGATCGTTCGCGTGGCCGATACCAAGAGTGAAGTCCCCATGGCGGCCCAGGCGGCTGCGGCGGTGCTCGCGGCCATTCCCGACCTGGCCGGCTTCGGCTGTGTCGAGGCGGCGGGCGGCGCTGGCTGTGCGACCGCCCTCCGGGAAGCGGACATGGCAGGAAAGGTCAAGGTGGTGGCCATGGACCGCGACAACGACATCCTGAACTACATCAGGGAAGGTGTCATTGACGCCACCATCGCCCAGCAGACAGCGCTCATGGCCTATTACGGCCTCGCCATCCTCTATCAGCTCAATCACCACGAAATCCCGATTTCATCCGACAACGGGGCCGCGGGTGTTACCGGAGCGCCCCGCGTCATCGACACCGGCACGGTGCTTGTCGACAAAAGCAACTGCGAATATTTCATGCGATGAGGCCGGTTTCCCGTTGCGGGAAGCGATTGTCTCAGGCTTTACACGCATCGGGGAGCTTCGGGCGCTGCACGGCGATTCATGCCCCGTTGGAAGCATCCTGCTACCGGAGGGTTTTCATTACAATGGCGGCACCCGGCGGACACGAGGACATCATTCTCCGGCTTGACGGCGTCACCAGGGATTTTCCGGGCGTGCGCGCACTTGACGATGTCTCATTCGGCGTCAGGCGCGGCGAGGTCCATGCGCTCGTCGGTGAGAACGGCGCCGGCAAATCGACCCTCATGCATATTCTCGGCGGCGTCTATCCCCCCGATTCCGGCACATTGTTCCTCGACGGCGAGCCCATGCCCACGGGAAACGTCAGCGCCTCACAGCGTCTGGGCGTCCGGGTGGTCTATCAGGAGCTGTCCATCGTTCCCCATCTGAGCGCGGCCGAGAACATCTTCGCAAACTGCCAGCCGGTGAACGTCCTCGGGATGGTCCGGCGAAAGGAACTGAACCGCCGGGCGGCCGAAATGATCGCCCTGTTCGGCGAGGACATTCCACCGGACATACCCGCCGGCGAACTCTCCATCGGCAAGCGGCAGGTCCTGGAAATCCTCAAGGCACTCACCTTCACGCCCCGCGTCGTGCTCATGGACGAGCCCACATCCTCGCTCTCCGGCGAGGAGACCCGGACCCTGTTCGAAACGATCCGCAAACTGAAGGCGGAGGGCATGTCCTTCATCTTCATCTCCCACCACCTGCCGGAAGTGTTCGAGATCGCCGACCGGGTGACCGTGCTGAGGGACGGGGTCTGCCAGGGCACGTTCGATGTGGCGGATTTGACGGAAGATGATCTCATCAGAAGCATGGTGGGCAGGAGCATCGGGGACATGTTCGGCGGACGGCGGGCCTATGGCGGCGCCCGGAAGACGGTGCTTGAGGTCCGGGGGCTGTCACGCCGGGATGTGTTCGACGATGTCTCGTTCTCCATCGATGCGGGGGAGATAGTCGGATTCGCGGGGCTGGTGGGCGCGGGAAGGACGGATGTGGGCATGGCGGTGTTCGGAGCGCCGCCGGCGGATTCGGGTACGGTGCTGCTCGACGGGGAGCCGGTTCGCATAAGGAAGCCCGGAGACGCCGTCTCCCGTGGCGTGGGATATCTCACGGAAGACCGCAAGCTCATGGGCCTCTGCCTGGGGCTCTCCATCAGGGAGAACCTCTGCTGCCCCTCCCTGGACCGCTTCTCCTCGAAGGCGGGCGTCATGGACGATGACGCCGTGGATGCCTTCGGCCGGGAGAATGTACGCCGTTTCAACATCGCCACCCCTTCAGCGGACCGCATCGTCTACAATCTATCCGGCGGCAACCAGCAGAAGGTGCTCCTGGGAATGTGGATGGGCATCGGGCCGAAGGTCCTTATCGTGGACGAGCCCACGAGAGGCGTCGATGTGGGAGCCAAGGAGGAGATCTATTCGCACATATACGATCTGGCCTCGAAAGGAGCGGCGGTGATGCTCATCTCGAGCGACCTGAATGAAATCCTGGGCATGAGCGACCGCATCTGCGTCATGCGCAACGGCTCCATCGCGGCGGTGCTCGATCGCGGGGAGGCAACCGAGGAACTGATCATCTCGCACGCCCTGGCTGCGGGGGAGGCTGTCCGATGAAGGGTTTTTTGAAACTGTTCGCCAGATTCGAGGAACGGAGGATATTCCTCATCCTCGCCGCCGTCTGGATCATCATGAGCATCGTCTATCCCCGTGAGTTCTTCAACGCCGCCGTGCTCAAGGCCACGGTGCTTGCAATGTCTTCCATCGCGGTCATGGCCGTGGGCATGACGGTGCTTCTGGTATCGGGGGGATTCGACCTGTCGGTCGGATCGGTTGTCACGCTCACCGGCGTTGTGGCCGCCCTCTGTATCAAGAGCGGTCTGCCCTGGTACGCCGCCATGGCGGCGGCCGTGCTCGGAGGGGTTCTCGTGGGATTCGGCAACGGCCTGATGATCGCCCGGCTCAGGATCAACCCGTTCATCACCACCCTCGGCATGATGATATTCATCCGCGGTCTGGCGACCATCCTGGCGGGCGGCAACAACATCCCCATCCTGGACGACGCATACAACCGGTTCGGACAGGCGTCCCTGGCCGGCGTTCAGATTCCCATCTGGGTCTGCATCTTCTTCGTCGCGGCGGGTGATTTCCTCCTCAGGAAATCGCGTTATTTCCGGCAGAGCTACTACATCGGCGACAATGAGAACGCCGCCATGCTCTCGGGCATTCCCGTCGTTCGGGTCAAGATCATGAACTACATGCTCTCGGGCGCTCTTGCCGCCGTCGCGGGCATACTCCTGAGCGCGCGTCTCGGCAACGGCTCTCTCACCGCCGGGCTCAACATGGAATTCAAGACCATCACCGGGGCCATCATCGGCGGCTGCGCCCTTTCGGGAGGCAGGGGGACGGTGCTCGGCGCATTCCTGGGCGCCATGCTCATGGCCTCGATCGATTCGGCCATAAACATCATGCCGGTGGACAGCTACTGGCAGGAATTCGTGACCGGGTTCGTACTGATCGTCGCCATCATCATCGATTCCATCGGCAAGAAGGAGTCGTGAGGAGTAAACGATTCCGCCGTTCGCGCGTTGAATTGAGAGCATTCCCCTGAGTTCACTCCGGGGCTGTTCATTCGATATGGCTGCGTACCGGTCAGCCGGCCGTCGCCGCCACGATTCCCCCACATAACGATAAACCACGGATTCGCCGGAAAAGGAAGTCCCGATATGCAAAACATCGCACGCACCTGTATCTTTTATGCAACCGTCCTGGCATTTCTCGCGGGAGGCATGCCCCGCGGCGCATCGGCCGAAGGACCGGGGCCGGGCGCATGGCGTCATGTCCGCCGTCAGGCGCCGCAGACCTATATCGAAAGCATTTTCGCAGCCGGCAGCGGGGACGTATGGGTCGGCGCGGGCGAGAGCATGCACGTCTATGACGGTGTCAGGTGGCGGCGTGTACAGCTCGACGGCACGGACATCGACAGCAAGTCGCCGTTCATGATGGATGCGGCCGGCCGGTTCTATTTCATCGACGACAATGAACTGGTGATCTGGAACGGTGACCGGGCCGAGCGTCACGGGGAAACGAAAGTGGGATATCCCGCCGTGGGTGCGCGATCCCCGGACGGCATTCTCTACCTGGCCTCGTGGAGCACCGTCTCGGGCGGACTGTTCGCTTTCGACGGGGACACGGTCTCGAAGATGATGGACGGGCGCATCCGCTCCGTGGCGGTCGATGACACCGGGGCCCTGTGGTTGACACTGCTCGATTCCGAAACGGGGCGCATGAGGCTTGTCAGGCGCGAGGACGGGACCATGACCGATCTGACCGCCGACATCGATTATCTCTTTCCGGTCACCACCAACGAGCTGACCGTACAGAAGGCGCCAAACGGCGATCTCTGGGTGGTCAACCTGGGCAAATACGGCGTTTTCTCGGACGGTTCATGGACCTTTCACGACGGCGGCGGCGCCCCGGTCTTTCTCCAGTTCGACCGTAACGGCGGCGTGTGGGGGTATGGCTACAAGACCCTCTACCGTCTCGGCGGGGACGGCGACTGGATCGAATCCTTCCTTATGGCCGCGGGTACCACCCATGCCCCGAAATTCATCGCTTCCGATCCCGGCGGCGCCGTGTGGACCTTCGACGGGGACCGCGTATACCGCTGGAACGGCGTGGACGCATGGGAGGAGATCGTCTCCCATCTCGATCTGGCGTCGGACAGGGTGACAAGCCTGGAGTATACCGAGGACGGGACCCTTATCCTGGCCCATGGGGTGCGTGACCTTCCCACCGCCGACCGCCTCGATCAGGGGATAAGCATCCGCCCGGATTCGGAATGGCGGCACTACAACCGCGCTGAGGATGTCGAACTGCTCAATGTCTACCAGCTCAAGCGCACTCCTGACGGCGATGTCATGTCCTATACCGACGGCGGTTTCAAGTTCTATACCGACGAGACCTGGATACTGGTTGATTCCCTGTTCGTGAACAACCAGACCGACATGGATTGGGATGACACGATCATGTGGATCACCACCAGGCGCGGGCTCATCGAATACGTGGACGGGCCGGAATTCGAATTCTATCTTCCCATGGACGGCGGCATCGCCTATGCGCTCGACAACCTGTTCGTCAACGACGACGGGGTCAAGTTCATGCAGACTCCCAAGCGTGACATCATCAGATGGGACGGCACCGAGTGGAGGACGGTCGTGCGCGACAACGGATTCACCAACGATTTCACCATCGATGACGACGGCGTCGTCTGGGGCGCCCGTTCAACCGGCCTTGCCATCTGGAACGAGAGCGAATCGAGCTGGGACTATCTCGCGGACATCGACGATTGCCGCGTGGTTGAGATCGATCCCGATGGAAGGGTCTGGGCCGCGGCCACCGGGGAGATCGGCTGGTATTCGGGCAACGCCTGGCATCCCGTGGAGGAGCTTTCCGGATATACCGCGGACGATTTCGCGTTCGCCCCCGACGGGAGGATCGCAATGAATCTTTTCGACGATTCCCTCGATCGGTACTACGGCGTCTACGAGTTCCAGCCTTCGACGGCGGTCGAGGGTCCCGGCCCCGAACCGCGGGAGTTCATCGCGTGCTCCAGCCACCCCAACCCCTTCAATCCCATGACCACCATCACGTTCGATCTGCCCGAAGCCGCCCATGTCACCGTGGACATATACGCGGTCAACGGCCAGCGTGTTGCCCGTATCGCCGACGAAACCCATGCCGCAGGGAGAAACAGTGTCGTCTGGCACGCCGGCAGTGACGGTTCGGTGGGCAGCGGGATCTATTTCTATCGTATCGCGGCGGGAAAGCGGACCGGGACGGGCAAGATGCTTCTGGTGCGTTGAGGGCTTGACATTCAAACACGAAAAACGGGATGCCGCCTTTTACGGAGACATCCCGTTTTCGTATATGGGTTGCGCAGTTGTCAGCCGAAGAGTTTCACCGCCATGGAAGCGATGTTTTCACCCAGTTTGCGCGCCCGTTCCCTGTCCACGTCCGTGGCGGGTGATTTCTGCGAGACCGCGCCGAAATGCAGCGCCGGGTACCCTTCCGCGATGCCGCCGGAATAGATGATCATGCCGAGCACCAGCGCCGCCGCGATCATGGTCATTTCCGCGAAATCCGCGCCTCCGCCGCCGGGCCAGTTCTGGGAGGCGAACACGCCGCACAGCTTGCCGCCGTATTTGACTTTCGGCGTGTCCAGAAATTTCTTCATCTGCCAGCTGCAGCTGCCCTCGTAGGTCGGCGCACCGAAGATCACCGCCGAGGACTCCTCCAGAAAGGTGTTGTCGGGCGAATCGATGGACATGGTCCTGACTTCAACACCCTCCACCGAACGGGCGCCCTCGGCCACCAGATCGGCCTGGTCTTTTGTGTTGCCTGAAACGGAATGATACACGATTGCGACTTTCATGAATGCCTGCTCCTTGTGGAAAAACTGTTGCTGCGTGTTGAACGCGTGCGATGATGGTGCGATGATACGATGTACCGGCCCGGGGGAAGGGCGGCCGATGACCGGGACAGGATGTCCCGCGGCCGTGATGCAGTCTAATTGATGCCTGAGAAGAAATCCTCGATGTCCGTTTTGCTCTTGAGAAATTCCCGGTAGATGGCGTGATAGTTCTTCTTTATCTCTTCCGTGCTGTCCCCGAAGACCCTGAATGATGCGGACGGGGGTTTCATGGTCACGGTGTCTCCGGTTTCCCCGATATCCGCCTTGCGGCACATGTAGTCCCCCAGGTTGACCAGTTGCGACAGGGTGCGGCTCTCCCCTGCGGTTTCTCCGGGATCGTGATGATAGAGGATGACCATGCTGAGCGTTTCCGGGAGGTCCCAGATGTCGCAGAGGAGCTTCCCGATCATGGCGTGGTCGGTGTTCAGGATGTGGCGCTCGGCATCGGTGAGGCAGAGGTTGTTCCTGCGGGCGTAGGCCACCACGCGGTCGTATTGATCGGGGAATCCCACCGCCAGAAGAATTTTCCCGATGTCGTGGAGGAGTCCCACGGTGTAGATGACATCCGAACGACCGGAGCCGGTACGTTGGGAAATCAGCTGCGCCGCCTTCGCGGTGCCCACCGAATGGAGCCAGAGCCCCTGCCTGTCCAGATCGCCGCCGTCGCTCTCATTGAAGAACGACTGTTTGACCGAGACCGCCATGACCAGTTCCTTGATGGTGTCGAAACCCAGCACCACCACGGCGCGTTTGAGGGAGGTGATGGTCGTCGCCGCCCCGTAATAGGCCGAGTTGGATATCTTGAGTATCTTGGCGGTCAGGGGCGGGTCGTTCTCGATGATGGCGGCCAGGTCGGCGGCGCTCGAGGTCGTGTCGTAGATGGTCTTTATGACCTTGCCCACGATGACCGACGACGAGGGGAGCC
>CAYNWJ010000083.1:8159-12735 GCA_964400815.1 uncultured bacterium | reverse complement strand
CACCGCGACAGGGTGGGGGACCTCCGGACTCGAGACATAGACTTCCGTGCCCCGTATCTCCGCCCCGGCCGTGTGGAATTCGCGGTCGGGACCTGCGATCTCGAAACCCGCGAGGGGCGTCATGTTGCCCGCCATGAGACCGTCGCCTGTGTGACGGAAGCGGATGCGCATGGCGTTTCCGTCACGGTAATGCGCCGAATGGATCGGTCCCATGTGCGTGATGGGTCTGCCGTATGCCACGGACATGGCGTTGAGGGCGAGGCGGTGTCCCACGTCGCGCTTGTTGTTCGGGTGGATGTTGTCAGCCTCTCCCAGGTCGATGGCGACCGTCATCGCCGTGTCGGGAAGACGCAGGGCCATGAGCTGGGCCTCCCGCAGTTCAGGCCAGGAACCCCAGGTCCCCCTGACAGGAATGGTATCGGTTTCCCAGGAGGCGAGCTGGACATACAGAAACGGGAAATCCCCCTGTCCCCAGACATCGCGCCAGTCGGTGATCATGGCGGGGAAGAGGGTGCGGTACTGATACGCCCTGACGGAATTCGATTCCCCCTGGTACCAGATCACACCACGTATGCCGAAGGGCACAAGAGGCCGCAGCATGCCGTTGAAGAGGCCGGCGGGATAATCGCGTTCGCCGGGTCCACGCGGCGGAAGGGGCATGGGCGGCACGGCGGCGAGGGAGTCGGCCCGCGCCTCGGCCCAGGCTTTCATGGCCGCCTCGAAATGCTCCTTTTCCTGCTGGTGCGTGCGTCGGAGGGAGTCCATGTTCGCGACGATGGGCCTGAGTTCCGCGTGGGACATGAGGGTTTCCATGCGTGTCCAGGCCTCGGCGACCGAGCCTCCCCATGATGCGTGGACGAGGCCCACCGGGACCTCCAGTTCCTCGTGGATCCTGCTGCCGAAATAGTAGGCGACGGCGGAGAACGTCCCCACGGTGTCGGGTGTGCATGAAATCCACGACGGTTTCGGGTCGGGATAGTCGAACAAAGGCTCTTCCGAGGAGATGCGTGGAGCTGAATAATAGCGGAGTTCCGGATAATCGGCCCCGGCGATGTCCTCCTCGATCCCCGTGAGCCCCGACATGCGCCACTGCATGTTCGACTGTCCGGAGCACACCCATACCTCCCCGACAAGAATGTCCTGCACGCGGACGGTGTCGAGACCGGAAGCGACCAGTTCGTGGGGACCGCCGGCCTGCATGGGTGGAAGGCGCAGGCTCCACGAACCGTCAACACCGGCGACTGTGCTGTGCGCGAGGGAATCCATCATTACGGTTACCGTTTCACCCGGATTCGCCTTTCCCCAGACGGGCACGGGCATGCCGCGCTGCAGAACCATGCCGTCCCCGAAGATGGAGGGCAGTATGATGTCCCCAGGGGCGGCCGTGGGGACGGTGATCAGGATGACCGTCATGAGAAGCATCACGATCGGCAGGGAGCGGGATGGTGAAGGACGGTGATGATAAGATGCGCGTGCGCTGAAAGCCGTGTCTTTCATGATATCTCCAGGCCTGTTTCCGGCGTCGGGCATGAAATCAGATCGAGGCGGACGTTCCGGAACGCTGACATTCAAGAATGTTGTCATTCAAGGATGGCGTCGATCGTCTCAACGAGCTTTTTCGGTTCGATGGGTTTGAGAATATAACTTTTCGCCCCGTATTTCAACGAAAGCACAACCGATTCCTTTTTGCTGAGGGAACTGATCATGAGAACCTTCGCTTCTGGATATTTCGCTATCAGGCGCTTGAGACAGTCCAGGCCGTTCATTTGTGGCATCGCGATGTCCAGGGTGACCAGGTCCGGCTCCAGCTTGTGATATTTAGCAAGCGCTTCGATGCCGTTCGAGGCTTCTCCCACGATCTCGTGGTCGGTGTTTTCGGCGATCATCTTTCTGAGCGCCCTGCGGACGGTGACGGAATCGTCGACGATGAGCAGTGTGGCCATGTTTCGATCCAGTGTGTGATGATGGTATCAGTATGGTGCGGGAGGATTTCCGGCAGCCTCCCGCTCCGTTTTCAGAGCCGGAATGCGTGTTTCATGCGCTTCCGTTTGACGTCATGATGGACGATCCTTTCGGCATTGCCGCGCAAGAGGCGATCACGATCTACGGTCGGCCCTTTTTTCACTTCTTGAAACGTATTAAAATCCCCGGCGAAACGCAAGTGTTTGTGCAGTCCGGCAATCCCCCATGTACCGGCAAACACATTTATTTCGGCGGTTTTCAATTGCCGAACCGGGATTTTGGGGATTACGGGATGAACCGCGATTACAATCCTCTCAATCCTTGAATCCCGGTGATCATGGTTCAAACGGCGTATGGTCGATCATCATACAGCCAGAAATTATAACAGCTTGTGTGTGTTTTTCGGCGGTATTGACACGAGAAAAAATATCCCGCCGCTCGGTTGCTCAGCATCCTTTTCTGGGAATCCCCCGAAAACCCAACGGAGAATAGGCATAAGCTCAACAAATTATGGCATTGCATCCACTATTCATGCAAGATAAGCATCCTTGTATACGTGTCGGAACACCATGTAACCGAGGATGATTGATCGAATACATTTTGAACCATGATTAAATGGATTAAAGGATTGACAGGATTGTAATCACGGTTCATCCATTAATCCTGAAAATCCCGGTTCAGACAATGAAAACCGCCGGAGTAAATCCGTGTGCCGGAAAAATGGGGGATTGCCAACATCCGTTTTCAATTGACAAAGTTCAGCCGATGGCGTTATCGTCATGGTAGACGTTACGACATAACCGTGAGGAGGATATATGGACCGTTCGATGACACGCAGGCGGGTGCTCTCCCGGATCTGCACGGCCGGAGCGTTTGCCTGTGCGGGGACCGTGGCGCGGGCATGGCCGCCGGGACCGTCCGGGGATGTGAAACGCGATTTCACTGCCGGCCCGACGCCGATACGCCTCGCAACACGCATGACCCGCGGGGAGAACGAAACCCCGGAGGAAACGGTGCGGCGCATCAGGTCCGGGGGCCATACCGCCGTCAACACCCAGCCATCCCAGTGGACGGACGACGAACTCGTGGAGATGCGGGCCGCCCTGAAAAAATACGACGTCACCGTCTTCGAGGTGGGGGCATATGACAACATCATGCATCCCGACCGGGCGCGTCGTCAGGAGATTCTCGCCACGGTCTGCCGTAAATTCGAGGACGCCCACAAGATCGGCGGCTCCATGGTCGCCACGGTATCAGGCTCCTGCGATCCTAAATACCTCATCAACCCGCATCCGGACAACTGGACGATGGCATCCTGGAAGGTCCTCGTGGCGAGCGTGAAACAGATTCTCCGCGACTCAGCCGGCATGAATGTGAGCCTGGGAATGGAGGCCCAGGTGACCACGAACATCGACGGCCCGGAGGCGCACCGCCGCCTGATCGACGATGTGGGCGACGAGCGCTGCGCGGTGAACCTCGATCCCACGAACATGGTCTCCCTCGCCACCTATTTCCACACGACGGAGCTGATCGACGAGTGTTTCGACCTCCTGGGGGAAAGCATCCTGGGGTGCCACGCCAAGGACACCCACATCATCCCGAACGTACAGACCGTGCATGTGCAGGAGGTGTGCCCCGGCAAGGGGATCATGGACTACGAGACCTTCCTGGCCCGTATGAGCCGCATGTCCTGGCCGCGGGCGATCTTCCCGGAACACATCGAGCCCGACGAGTATCCCGTGGCGGACGCCTATATAAGGGACGTGGCGGGGAGGATCGGGGTGGGGGTGTACGGTGAGTGAAAGCCGCAATGAATTATTTACCACCCATTCCGCCTGTCAAGGCGGTAAGAAAAATCGCTCACACATCAATGATATTGAAAGGAAGCCGATGAAAGCATCGCACTCATGGTATCTGATCATCCTGCTTGCCGTGACGCTGAACAGCGCTCAGGCCCTCGAACGTCCGGACGTGGAGTTCAAGATCTTCCAGTTTCCCCACGACATGATGCCGCGCATCGACGGGCAGACAGCCGACTGGGACATTGCGCCGGACACCTACGCCATCGGCCTGGACCAGCTCGAGGACTCCATGTACGACCAGCCCACAGACCCGAAGGACAAGGACATCAGCGTGAAAGTCGGCTGGGTCGCGGGAATGAACCGTCTGTATTTTCTCATCGAGGCATATGATGACTATTGGGACTTCGAGGCGCCGGACCTGCACAATGACATCTTCGAGCTTGTCGTGGACGGCGACCTGTCGGGAGGGCCGTTCCTTCCCCGGGACCATCCGGCGGATTCACTGCTCACGCGCTGGGAGAAATACGCCGGCTTTCACGGCGTCCACGCCCAGAACTATCACATATTCCTTCCGGCGGAAGGCAAGCAGTGGTCCATGATCTGGGGCGCCCAGCCCTGGATTCACCATTTCCCCCATTCGAACGCCGCCTATGCATACGACTTCAAGCACGGCGAGAGCGGGAACCTGGTCCTTGAATTCTGGATAACCCCGTGGGATTATGCGGCCTTCGAGGGGCCGGAGCGTTCAACGGCGTCGAAGCTCGATGAGAATGACGTCATCGGCATATCATGGAGCCTGCTCGAATATGACG
>CAYNWJ010000083.1:0-8149 GCA_964400815.1 uncultured bacterium | reverse complement strand
ACGTTGAGTAGGTAGGCGCAGTGGTGTAATGATCCCTGCTCGAATATGACGGCACCCACGATACCGGACGCTACAAGGCGTTCTGGAACCTTTCGCACGACAGGAGAATGCTCGGCAACGGCTCTTTTCTCTGCGCCTTCCGCCTCATGCCGCTCGAATCCCACGTGACGGAGCCCATCGAAGCGGCCTGGTCCTTCGAGGTGATCGACATGGACCGCAGGCTCGTGGCCTTTACCGACGAGTCACGCGGAGATATAACCTCATGGACATGGGAATTCGGCGACGGCACGGTCTCCCACGAGCGAAATCCCATACACCGGTATTCTGAACAGGGATTGTACAACGTGGTCGTCCTCACAGTCGAGGGACCTGCGGGAACATCGCGCATGGCAAAGGTCTGGGACGTGGCGGTGAAATAGCCGTTCATCATGTGCGCCCGGTCACATACCGGAAGCGCCTGATGCCGTATATTACAGGCAGGATGAGGAGGTGACCGCCATGAATACGCATGATGACACGACCGGCGGCGGCATGCAGGCTGCAGATCAGTCCGCCGCAGATGTAAGCCTGTTCGAAGCCCTTGATACTGTTATATCGGTCAAAGAAATACGCCGTGGAGTTGAAGTCTTTTTCGAGGGGGAGTCCGCGCGGTTCGAGTGTATCTTTCCCGACGTGGTTCGGGTGCAGATAAGCCGTAGCGGACGCTTCGATCCCAAGCCCACCGACGCCGTGATCCGCGACGAGTTCGGCGACGCGCCGCATACACTGGAGATCGGCGGCGACCATGTGGTCCTTTCCACCGAGGACCTGACGCTCACCATCGATACCGGAAAGTTCTCGTTCAGGATTACGGGAAGCGACGGGCGCGACCTGCTCCTGTCCGATCCCGAAGCCGCCTATGCCGTGTTCAACGACCGCTGGAGGGTTTCGCGCATGAAATCCGAAGGCGACCGGTTGTACGGGTTCGGGGAAAAGACGGGACCGCTCGACAAGAACGGCCGCCGGCTGGTCATGTGGAACACAGACATCATCGCCGAACGAGGGACCCCCGACGCCTGGGACGGTGATGCCGATCCCTACTATGTCTCCATTCCCTTCTTCCACCACCTCCGCTTTCCCGAAGGCGCTGAAGGTCCTGTCTGCGCCGCCGGGAGCTACATCGACAACGGCCGGAGGCTCGTGTTCGACATGACCGCTCCGGACCGCTACACCATCACCGCAGGAAGCGGTCACTATACGGAATATGTCTTCGCCGGCCCATCCATGGGCGCCATCATCGAGCGCTACACGGCGCTCACGGGGAAACCCGCCGTGCCGCCGCTCTGGGCGCTCGGCCACCATCAGTGCCGCTGGCACGATTATGACGAGGCGGCGTTCACCGGGCTCGCCGAAAACTACCGCCGGAACCGTATCCCCTGCGATTCATTGTGGCTTGATATCGATCACATGGACGGTTTCAGGATTTTCACCTGGGACGGGAGGAAATTCCCCGATCCGCGGGACATGATGGCGAAACTGCGCCGCGACGGATTTCGCTCGGTGACCATCGTCGATCCCGGTGTGAAACGCGAAGAGGGATACGACTTGTACGATGAAGGCCTCCGGAAGAATGTCTTCTGCCGCACCCGCGAGGGGAGTGTCTTCACCGCGAAGGTCTGGCCGGGAGGGACCGTATTTCCCGATTTCACGCTCGAACGCACACGGGCATGGTGGGCCGCCCGTATCGATAATCATGTCCGCGACGTGGTGGACGGTGTCTGGATCGACATGAACGAGCCCGCCTTCACCGGCGCAGACCATGATAGCATGCGATTCGACCGCGACGGTTCCGATCATGATCACGACCGCTTTCACAACCAGTACGCCCTGTTCATGGCCAAAGCAACGCGTGACGGAATGCAGAAAGCCCGCCCGAACGAACGGCCTTTCGTGCTCTCGCGGGCGGGTTCCGCGGGCATCCAGCGCTGCGCCGCGATCTGGACGGGCGACAATGCTTCCCGCTGGGAGCACCTCGCCATGAGCATCACCATGTGCGCCGGGCTTGGGCTGAGCGGTCAGCCGTTCAACGGCTCGGATATCGGCGGTTTCGGCGAAGATGTCACCGAAGAGCTCCTGGTGCGCTGGTATCAGTACGCCGCTTTTCAGCCGTTCATGCGCAATCACAGCATGAAGGGGACGGCCGAGCAGTATCCCTGGTCCTTCGGCGACAGGGCCCTGGATGCGATCAGGTCAGCGGTCGAACTGCGGTATTCCCTTCTGCCGTACCTGTACTCGGCCATCATGGGGAGCACGGTCACCGGCCATCCCGTGCAGCGTCCCCCGGCATTCGATTTTCAAGCCGATACCGCCGCCCACGATATCGAAGACCAGTTCATGTTCGGCGGGCACATCATGGCAGCGCCTGTCATGGAAGCGGGAATGACATCACGCACGGTATATCTTCCCGCAGGCGGCTGGTATGCGTACGGTGACGCGAACTATATCGAGGGCGGCCGCACGATCGAGGTGGAAACGCCTTTGGATGCGATTCCCGTGTTCGTCCGCGCGGGAGCGGTCATTCCCACCGCCCCGGTCTTCCAGAGCACCGCCGAGTATGCGCCGGATACCATCACCCTCGCTGTGTACATGCCATCGGCCGATGGAACCTGGAAGAGCGCCCTGTACGAGGACGACGGGATCAGCGTGCGGTATCGAGACGGGGATTACTACCGGACGGATTTCACCCTCGAACGTTCAGGCGATGTGGCTTCGCTTGCCGGAGAGACTTCGGGCGGAGGGTTTCTGTCGTTCAGCCGCAGATCGTTCAGAATCAGGGTGTTCGGCGGAGGCCCGCCTGAAACGACAATACGGAATACCGGAGAACATTTCTCACTTGCCCTCGAGTCCTGAACCTGTTTCATTATCCTTTCACGGGCGACCGGACGGCGCTTCCATTGTCCGGTCAAGATGACTTTCATATACCCGGAAAGGACTCTTTCAATGCTTGGCCTTCTCGACTACAGCGTCATCTTCGTGTATTTCGCCATGGTGACCGGGGTGGGGCTCTATGTCTCCCGCAAGGCGTCGGGATCCATCGACGAGTATTTCCTCGGCGGCCGTCACATTCCCTGGTTCATCCTCGGGATTTCGGGCATGGCGACCTTCATCGACATGTCCGGCACCATGCTTCAGGTGTCCTTCTTCTATATCATCGGCGTCAAGGAATACTGGGTGGCCTTTCGGGGGGCGATCGTCCTTTTCCTCGCCTTTCTCATGGTGTTCATGGCGAAATGGCTCAACCGCAGCAATGTCATGACCAACGCTGAGTGGATCGAATTCCGCTTCGGTCCGGGCAGGCAGGGGCACACGGCACGAATCCTTTCCGCCGTGGCAATGCTCGCCATGGGCATTCCCATCGTCGCCTATTTCTTCATCGGCTCCGGAAAATTCCTCTCGATATACATGCCGTTCTCCCCCGAAATCAGCGCCCTCGTCTTTTTCTCCATCGTCATGGTCTACACCGTGGCGGCGGGATTCTACGGTGTCGTGTACACCGACCTGTTCCAGAGCGTTCTCATCATGGGCATCATCCTGTTCATCGCGGTCAAGGCCATGACCGTCGGAACCCCCGCCTATTACAGCCAATTCGCCTCACCCGAATGGCGGACACTCATGCCCGACTGGGAGATGGACATGCCCGCCGGATACGGGAACATGCGATTCCTCGGTCTGCTCGTCATATTCTGGGTGATTTCAAATGTCCTTCAGGGGTTCGCCGTTCCCCTCGACGGGTGGACGAGCCAGCGGTATTACGCGGCGAAGGACGAACGCGAAAGCGCTCTGGTGGCCTGCCAGTGGATCGTGCTGTTCAGCTTCCGTTTCCTCATGATGATGGGTTTCGGCGTGCTGGCGCTGGGAATCGCGGGGAAGATCGCCGAACCGGAGCTGGCCCTTCCGGCGGTCATCAATCATTATGTTCCCGCCGGCGTCAAGGGCATGCTCATGGCCGCTTCATCGCCGCCGCCATGTCATCCCTCGACTCGATCATCAATTCCTCGGCGTCCTATTTCGTCCGGGACATCTACCAGGGCTATCTGAACCCGAAGGCGGGGGAGCGTCATCTCATGAAGGTGAGTTATCTCGCCACATTCGTCATTTTCGTTCTCGGCGTGCTTCTGGGATGGTTCCTGCCCAATATCAACGCCATCTGGTCGTGGATCATCATGGGGCTGGTGACCGGCATGATCCCGCCGAACATCCTCAAATGGTTCTGGTGGCGTTTCAACGGCATGGGATACGCATTCGGGATGGGGGCCGGCCTGCTCGGGGCTCTCGCACAGCACCTCCTCATGCCCGCGGCCCCCGAATACACGGTCTTCATCTTTGTTATCGCCCTGTCGACACTTGGAACGATCGCCGGGACCTTTCTCGGTGCTCCCACGGGCATGGACGTGCTCGTCAATTTCTACCGTGTCACGAAACCCTTCGGCTTCTGGGGCCCCGTCCGTGATCGATGTGAACCCGCCTTCGTCGATGCTGTCCGTTCTGAAACCCACCGTGATCTGCTGCTGCTTCTTCCCGCCTGCCTGTGGCAGTTGACACTGTTCTGGATGTTCACCGCCCTGGTGGCCAAAAAATGGCTGTCGTTCGCTTCCTCGGCGTCCCTCGTCCTGATCCTCTCTTTCGTTCTCTACCGCTGGTGGTACCTGAACCTGAAAGGGAGCCGCGGAGAATGAAGGAGATATGTCGTCTGCTCTGAAATGATGCCCTCCATCAGCGGCGCCTGATGCCATCCCTGTTCCGAACCGCCTGCCATACAAGCCGCCACACACAATCCCCACCAATTCGCAGTACAATGGTCATTTTGTCGCACGCCGCGACATTTCGTCCGAAAATCAGCACAGAGTATATGACAAACCGATCCTGTCGATATATCCAATCGCCTGTATATATTGGATTATGGCGATATTCCGCACTCTTGGCATTGAAATTGCACCTGTATGAAGCAGACTGTGCCCGTGTCCTCCAGTTTGCGGCGGGTTTTGTAGAAAACAGAAAAGTGCGACACCAAAAATGAGCACATTGTCAAGGATTCTGACAGCATATATTACAAAACATTCATCACATTCATCGGGAGGGTTGAGCAATGCAGTGGAGAAATCTGAGCATCGGAAAGAAGATCGCAGTGGGATTCGGTGCGGTTCTCACCGCGATGGCGGTTGTCGCGCTCTGGTCGGTCTTCGGTATCGGCGGTATCGTCGGGGACGCGGAGATTGTCATCGACGGCAACAAGCTGCGCGGAGAGATGGTGCAGCGAGAAGTCGATCATCTCAACTGGGCGAACGAGGTCAACGCCCTCCTGACCGACAACAATGTCACGGAACTCAACGTGCAGACCGATCCGCATCAGTGCGCCTTCGGGAAATGGTACTACAGCGACGCCCGTAAACACGCCGAAGAACTCGTTCCGGAGCTCGAACACATATTCGCAGAGATCGAGGAGCCGCACAATCATCTTCATGCATCGGCCATCGAGATCGGAGACGTGTTCAAGCAGGCCGACATTGAACTGGGCACATTCCTGCGCGAGGCGAAAACGGATCATCTCGCATGGGCGCACAAGGTGAAGGACGCATTCGTCGACCGCTCGATCAAAGAACTCGATGTGGAGATGGACCCGCGCAAATGCAATTTCGGGAAATGGTACTATTCCCGCGAAGTCATGGAAATGCGGGAACACGACCCTGAATTCGACCGGCTCATGGCGGTCATCGAGGTCCCCCACAAGAATCTCCACGAGAGCGCAATCGAGGTGAACCGTCTGATCAAGGCCGGCAAGCGTGACGAAGCCGCCGCATTCTACATGAAGACCATCAAGGTTATTGCCTATGAAGTGCTCGATGGCATCGACGGTGTGATCGCCTGGAACGACAGGCAGGTCGATGACATGCATCACGCGGAGGCCGTTTATGCGCAAAAGACCAAGCCGGCGCTTCGGCAGGTCCAGAAGCTGCTCGGCGAGGCCAATGAAACGGTGCTCGACAATGTGATGACCGACGAGGAGATGCTGCATGCCGCGGCTACCACCCGGATGGGCGTCACGGTTTTGAGTGGTATCGCAATCGTTGTCGGGAGCCTGCTCGCTTTCGTGATTTCACGGGAGATCATCCGCGCCCTGAAGCGCATCATCGAAGGCCTCTCGAGCGGCTCTGAGCAGGTGGCTGCCGCCTCCCAGCAGGTGTCATCGGCCAGCCAGCAGATGGCCGAGGGCGCGAGCGAATCGGCCTCCAGCCTCGAGGAGACAACCTCGTCCCTCGAGGAAGTGGCCTCCATGGCGCGTCAGAATTCCGAGAACGCGGGACGCGCACGCAGCATGATGAACGATGCGGCGGGAATTGTCGAAAAGGTGCGTAAACAGATGGATGACATGGGTACAGCCATCGAGGAGATAAGCTCCTCGAGCGAGGAGACGGGCAAGATCATCAAGACCATCGACGAGATAGCTTTCCAGACGAATCTTCTGGCACTCAACGCCGCCGTGGAAGCGGCGCGCGCGGGTGAGGCCGGGGCGGGATTCGCCGTGGTCGCGGACGAGGTGCGCAACCTGGCCATGCGAGCCGCCGAAGCCGCCAAAAACACCTCCGACCTCATCGGCAACACCATCGAAGCGGTGAAAAAAGGCAGCGACATCACCATGACGACCCGTGAGGCGGTCCGTGAGAATGTCGAGATTTCACAGGAGATCGGCAGGCTTGTGGAGGAAATCGCAAACGCGTCCCAGGAGCAGTCGCAGGGACTGGACCAGGTCAGCACCGCGATCACACAGCTCGACAAGGTCACCCAGTCGTCCGCGGCCAACGCCGAGGAATCCGCATCCGCATCCGAGGAACTCTCCTCCCAGGCGGGTGAGCTCAACGACATGGTGGCGCGTCTCGTGGTCATGGCAGGGGGTGGCGGTGGACGGTCGAACGGGAGCGGTTCAGGAAATTCCGCGCCGAGGATCGGGACAGACAAAACGCGTAAAACACTGAAAGCTTCACCAAAAACGAATTTTTCCGGAGAAGCGAAAAAACCGAAAGTCGTCGCACCCGATGATGTGATTCCGCTCGATGACGATGATTTCGATTCTTTCTGATCGAAAAGGACGCGACGTGAATGTGGAAAACAAAAAAGGGAGTTCGCGCTCCCTTTTTTGGTGTTATATTGAAATAATGAAAGGAGGCGACAACCGCCATGGATTTTTTGAAAAGGATGTTTTCCAAAAAGCAGGAAAAGCCGCCCGAAGAGCCGGTTGACATCACCGCCCGCGCGAAGCGGATCAACGCGCTCATCGACTCCTCGGTGAACGAGATCGTCAAGCTCAATCTGCCCACGTTTCTCACAAATCCCATCACCTATATCGTATACGCCGTGTGGGGAGCGAACGGCCGGGAGGGCATCGACGACACCCAGAAGGATATCAACAGCCGTATCGAACCGGTGATCAAGCAGGCGAAGGACCTTATCGACCTTCCCGATATTCCGGCTGACAGGGCATACACGATGGATTTCCTTCTGCGTGGATTATACATATCGAAATCGACATACATGATCGAGCTGGCGCGCAACCAGCTGCATCGATATTCAGAACAGTCTCACGAAGAAGAGTCCGAGAAAATCGACCTTTCGACCGTGGAGGAATGGCTCGAAAAGATATTCAACAAGGACGGGCCGTCGGGAGAGGACGATAATCCGGGGAACAGCGGCGGCAAACGCTGGTAGATCGATGCCGGATGGACCTCTTAATGCTCCCGTATCCTCGGAGATATTCCGCGAAGGTCAGCGAAACGGCGGCGCGCCGGGTTCCTATGTCCTCGTGCTCCGCATGGCGAGGGGGACGGACATGACGGTGGGCGGGCTTGGCCGCCTTCATTTCCGGCGCGGGTGGTATTGCTACTGCGGCTCGGCGCTCGGAGGCCTATGGGCGCGGATACGGCGTCATCTGCGCACGGAAAAGCGGGCCCACTGGCATATCGATTATCTGGCCGCCGAAGCCTCCATCCGCGACGTGTTCGTCATGTTCGGCCGCGACCGTATCGAATGCGGCGTCGCGGAATCCCTGGCGTCGAGCATGGAACGCGTTCGACGTTTCGGCAGCTCGGACTGCCGGTGCCCCGGCCATCTTCTTTTT
>CAYNWJ010000082.1:12484-12814 GCA_964400815.1 uncultured bacterium | reverse complement strand
TTATTGTTATTATTGATCATTAATTTTCAGAAATCGCCTTTTTGCCGGAGCATCATTATTGGTCTTTTCATGGCCAATGCGTGACGTGCTGCTTCATTTACGATAAACTCAATTTCAGCACAGGTATAGTTATCCAATTCCATAGCGCATTGCTTCCAATCGATTTCATCTTGGGGACGATGGAACATGTACATCTTCAATAATTCTATTCTCGCTTCATAATCTGGAGGGGCAACAAAAAATTTCTTATCCAATCTACCTGGTCTGAGAACGGCAGAATCAACACGATTGGGAAGGTTGGTCGCACCTATAACGAGAATACCGTTTTTC
>CAYNWJ010000082.1:0-12474 GCA_964400815.1 uncultured bacterium | reverse complement strand
CCCGCACTCATTGAGACGAATAAGAAACTCATTCACTTCGCTTGCATAATGATGACCGACCGATGAACCCGATCTGCTGGGAACCATGGCGTCAATCTCGTCAAAGAACATCATACATGGCGACCGGTCGAGCGCTTCCTCAAACAAATTTGTGATTTTTCCCTGTGTGCCATGGACATAAATACTTGCCAAATCCCCTGGCTTCACTTCAATGAAATCGAAATCAACAATTTCAGCCAGTTTACGAGCAATGTATGTTTTCCCACATCCAGGAGGGCCATACAGGAGGATTCCGTTTGGAATGCTGATTTTATATTCGGCAAAAATCTCTGGTTCAAGAAGGGGAAGAATGACATCGCGTTCCAGCATCATTTTCAAATCGCGCATTCCAGCGACACCATCCCATTGAAATGACGTCTTTTGTATTTCACCTGAAAGATTAATGATCATGTCTTCTCGATTTTTGAATAGGCCGACTTCTCGCTTCAAACGTTCTTTCATTGCATGAGCAGACGCACATTCCGGATTTAATTCTGTTTCAAGACATACCCAGGCAAGCGCCTCCGTTGATCGTCCAAGTTCCCGTAATAATGCGATTCGATAAATCCAAGCGAGACGCCGTTCTTCTTTCACCCACTCTTGGCTCCGAAAAAGTGGTACTGGATTATTGATAACATCGGCGAGGAAATTGAGAGCCTTTTGATATTGTTTTCGTACGACCATCTCACCGACATGTTCGAAGAGTCTGCCTTTCCCAATCCAGCGTGAAAGATTCCGAGACCTGTTCATGGTCTTCAATCCTTTTATAGAGTCTCAACTTTCCTTGATCGTCTTTATCATTGACTCGAACACATCGATGAACTTCCGATAATTATCTGCGTCCACAAGAGCGAGAAGATCGGAACTCGGCCGTTTGCCCTGATAATCAGACGGTAAATAAAGGCCCTCTATCTCCATGAGCTTTGAATAGATGGCTTCTTTCTTTTCGGGTTCGTCAAAAGGCGGTCGGAAGTGTTGGAACAGGATTTCAATATGTCCTGTCGTCCATACCGAAAAGAACATGTGATTGGTTCCGTTAAGGTGGAACTCAGGGAAAAACGAGCCTTTAGTCCGGCCTTTACCCCACCAGAGTGGCAGTTTGCTCGTTTTTGCCCAATCAAGTAACTTTCTTGCAACTACAACAATATTCTCTTCGCGCTTCGATTGCAGTTCTTCAAAGAATGATTTTTCATCCCAGGTTCGAGGAGAAGGCGAACTTGTAGAGTCACTCTTCGCCGTCTTGCCGACTACACGGGGCACCAGAGTCTTCATATTCTCGCTGGCAAACTGCTTGATCTCGACCGCCAGGAACTCGGCGGGATCCATCTGGTTGTTCAGGAATTCGACGATACGCTGGACCTCCTTGGGGATCGCATCCGCGATGATGAGAAGCCTTACCCTGCCCGCCTGGAGGTTCGTCTTGATCCGCTGCCAGAACTCCTCGATATCGTCATTGATGCCGAGTCTGTCCAACAGCTCTTCGCCTGGATCGACATCCCGCTCATCGCACATCGCCTCGTACCGTGTCCTGATTTTTTCGATGGACCAGTACACTACCGCATTCGAGGCGTAGTCGAGTATCTGTCCGATGACCTCGCGCCGTATACGGCTATCGGTGGCCCGCTTGACCTCCACGATGGTCGGGATGGCGTCCTGGTCGATGAAGAGGTGATCGACGGACCAGTGGCCTCCCATCCCTTCCTTGCATGGGACGCCCATTTCGCGTGAGACCAACAGCCATCGGCGGGGGTTGTCGCTGTCGATTTGAGCGCCGGGGATGAGGTTGGGGAATTTCGCGAGCAGTTTCTGGAGCAGCTCCTCGGAGTCGTATTCCTGTTCGACCATTTCGATCAGTTCATCGTTCTGCTGAAGGAGGAAAATACCTTCCGACATGCATTAACTCCTCATTTCATAATCGCTTTCTTCACAACTCCATCACCTCCAGTTCGATCCCCATCTGATCGAACGCCTCTTGGACCTTCTCCTCGAACTCCTGCACCGTAATCTCGCCCTCGGAGGCCCCAAGGTCGACCTGGACGGTATCGAACTTGCTCAGCAGGTAATTCAACACCTGGATGAGGTTCGCCACCTTGCCCTTCGGGACCTTGAACCTGATCCTCAAACGGTTCTTGGCGATCTGGCCCGGCCTGGGTTTTTCCGGGGGTTTCACGCCGGTATCGGGTTGTTCCGTTGGTCCGGGTTGAGGTGCGATCCCGCCCGAGTCTTTTCCTGAGGGTTCTTCATCTTCCTTCATCTGCTCCAGGCAGACGGCCTCGGCGATGATCACCTCGGTCTCGGTGAAGGAGACGGTTGCGTATTCCCTGTAGTACCGGCTGACTGGCGCGTCGTCATCAAGTTCCCCCAGCCCGAACATCCCCGCCTTAACACCCTCGTTTATACCCGTCTGGAGCGCCCTTCGATCAATCAGTCGCGGCGAGCCAGGTGTCTTCAGGAACGACTGGTAGAGCTGCTCCGTGGACACGAAATCCCTGCCCGAAAGGAACTTTTCCTTGATCACGATCGGCGCGATCTCCTCGATGATCTCCCGGTCCTTTCTGAGGCTGTCGTAGAGCCGCATATCAACTTCCTTGATCCCGCCCACGCTCGGCATACCCATATCCGCCTGCCTGACTCCATCACGGGCGGGGACGGCATAAAGGCGATAGGTCCGGAGTACACTCTCGCTCAAGTCACGGTCGAGCTTGTTAATACGTTCCTGGACATCCTTCTTCTGTTCGTCGGCCAGGTTCAGCGAGTGGTCCTTGAGGATATTGCCATAGGCGATACGTCTCTTGAGGTTCTTATGGAATACCCCACGATCGGTGTCGAGAGGATAGAGGAAGATAATCGTGTTACGGTTCACACGGGTGGTTTGGCCTTTCTGTTCGACGATCATCCGCATGAGGTCGGGATCGTTTTTCGGAAGGATGACCAGTTTGAGGTCTTCCGTGTCGGTGATGTTCGACGGGGTATCCTCCCAGACATACAACTTGAACGGTGACCGACCGGCGACACAGCGCTTGATGAGGTCCTTCTCCTGATCGAGGATATCCTCGTCGCTCACATTCTCGAGCTTGGTCTGAAGCACCTGGTTGATGTTCGGCATGTTGTTGAAATAATACCGGTCACCGGAAGCCTGCATGTAGAAGAGCCGGTTTCTGAGCTGGTCCACCACTTCGGAGATGATGCTGGCCGGAGTCCCTATGTTGCTTGCGTTCCGTTTGATCTCGTTCAGGGTGGTGCCATGCTGCTGTCCTCCCGAAAAGGAGTACATGAAGATGGTCGTCGCCGTCCTGCTTCCCAGTTTGAGGCCGGTATATGACTTGCCGATATCCTGGTCGATCCGTTTCGCACCCGCCCCGCTGTCAGTGATATCACCGCCGATGATGCCGTTATAGGTCTGCCCGGCATACTTGAGCAGTTCCTGCCGGAGTTCCTGGTCGGCGAGCTCGAAATCCGCAAGACTCAGATAGGGACGCTGGGAATCCTTCCGGGAATGAACCACGAGGGACAGGAGACGGAGGACACCGCGCGTGCGCTGGAAGCTCGGGAAAGTCCCCCAGTTGCGGTACAGCACATCCACCACCTCGGGCAGGAAGGGATAGGAGGCCATGAATCGTTTACGGTATTCGCTGGGTTCCGTGCCCGCCGGAAGGATCTCCTCGTTCTCGGCGTATTTTACATACTCGGTGACGGTCTTTTTGGCCTCGGCCTCGTCAATGGAGCCGAAGAGCCGCTGGCGGATGATCAGGGTAATCTCATTATCGTTCACCGTTGTATATATCTTCTCCAAGCGGGCGGTTACATGCTGTAACTGTGGGAGCAGCCTGTCCGCCGCTTCAGCCGCCGCATTATCAAAGTGTTCCCACACGCTCTTTGGAAGGGAGACCACCAGGGCCACCTTCTCCAGCGTCCGCACCGTTTCCGTCAATTCCTGCATGAACGCCATGCTCTGGGCGGCGAGGGTGCTGTCACCGACCGTGATTCCCGCGGCCTTGGTTATGTATTCGAGGAGCTCGTCCATGAGGATGATCACGGGCTGGCTGGCCTCGAGGAGTTCGCGGATGGCGTCCCCGCCGGGAGCGGTCATGCCGGTGAATGCCGAGACCCGCCCGAGGAGCTGATCCTCGAGCATGCCCCATAGAGTCTGTTTCACGGGGTCTGGTTTGGTGCCCACGATCACCGCGCGCTCGGCCTTCCATTCCTTCGCCTTGTGGTACATGGCGATGAGGGCGTGGGTCTTGCCGCCGCCGAAGGGCGTCTGGATGTTGATGACCGCGTCTCCGCCGCCGCCGAGAAGCCGCTTCTCCACCACGCCGAGGAGGTTGGTCAGCCCCTCGGTCATGTAGGTCTTGGCGAAGAAGGTCTCCGCGTCACGGTATTCCTCCGATCCGCGGTTGTTGTGCACGTCCCACAGGTCGGCGGCGAACACGTCCATCGCCAGCCTGCTCTCCAGTATGTCACGGTGCGGTGTCGCTATGGTGTGAAAGGGTTTCATTACGGGCGCTCCCAATTGTTACACCTTCGCCGGGCGCTCGACCATAACCTTGTCGAAGGCCTGCACGATCATTTCTCTGATATCCACCTTGCTCGATGCCGAAAGAATCTCGATGGCGACGACATTTCCCGCGTCGTCGTAATCCATGATGATGTCATCGGTGATCGCATCGGTGTCGGCGACAGGGTTTTCCCTGAGCCTGATGTAAATGGCGTCGGCGTCCTGCGAGTAGTTTATTCTCATCTCACTGACCCTCCATATATTTTGTTATCCTGCTCGTCTTGTAGACGGTTATAATTCGCATATCCTCGGTGACAACCCGCAGAAGCTTGTCTCCGTATATCTTCTGATAGATTTTCCTCTCACCGGTTCCCGGCACAATTCCATCGGGGTGGACAAGAGTTTCCTCAACCTCATCCCTCGACAGAGACCGTTCCGCAAGTTGCTGAATCGCATGGTTCGTCCATTGCCAGGTCATGTGAACAAGTCCCCCTGTGACGGTCCTTCCTTGATCTCCTCGATGATCCGCGCCCTGCCGCCGAGAAATCCCTCCAGGAGCTGCTTCTCCTTGCTCTCCTTGACAAGGGTTTCCGCCACAGCCTGGGCCACCCGGTAGAAGGCGTCGCTCCGCCCGAATCCCGATTCCGACAGCATCCTCAGCATCTCGTCACGGCGGCTCTTTTCCCAAAGCAGGCACACGCGGTGCATGACGTCGATAAGCTCCCGCGAATCCTCCTTGATGTCCGCGAGCTTGCGGTCCTTCGGGCCGAGGACACGGACGAACTCCTTCAACTGCCTGATGAACCCCGAGTGCTTGAACTCGTGGTCCAGGTCCACTCCGCAGCTCGTAGCCAGCTTTCGGGCCTCGTCGAAGGGCACCTTCGCCTCGCCGTACTCCCAGCGCCACAGCACATAGAACCGCGACACGTCCGATATCTCACCCGCGAAACCGTTGTGAAGGATCTTCCGCACCGCGTAGTCGGTGACGATCTCCCGGACATCCATGAGGATACGGTCCGCGCGGATGACCGTTCCCTCGTAGTCCATCACCTTCTCGTACTTCCCGAACACCTCGATGGCCGAGCCGATGGCGGCGATGAAGAAATCCGCCCCCTGGATGCCCTCGTTCCAGAGGTCGTCCAGCTTGCGCCCCAGGTAGGATGTGAGTTCGTCCTTGACCTCGTTGTAGAAGCCGGTGGGCTCACGGTCGATCTTGCGGGCGACGATGTAGATGGAGGAGGCGAGGGCGGCGGATTCGTTGGCGCGGAGGCGGGATTTCATCTCGGTATTGATGGGCCACGAACCTGATACATTCAAGCCAGAATCAAGGATTGAGTTAATTACAGATTCCCATCCTGAAGTAGATTTGTGAGCGTAGACGATAACAGCGATTCCATTTGGCTTGAGGACGCGGTGTATCTCTTGGAAGGATGTTTTAAGCATATCCTCGAAATACTTAATACCTCCTTTGAAACCCTCTTTTCCGTGTGAATAAGCGACAATTTCTTGAGATTTTGGGGTTAGTGGAGTTAAAAAGAGATCGGGATGAACATTGTTTAACAACCTTTTTAACCAAACATAGAAGAAATCTGAAAGATATGAATATGGGACGTTGTCATAATATGGTGGATCAGTTAATACAATATCAAAGTAATCATTGGCAAAGTCCATATTTGTAGCAGAAACGTTTTTTACTTTTTTCATAAGATCTGGAGATTGAGTAGTACTACTGAGAAATTCAATAATATCAGTATCAATATCAACTTGGTTTTCCCAATTACCTGTTAATGATCCTGCTGCATTTTGTTCAGAATAATCAAAAACCATTGGTATAGCTTGTCTTCCAAAAACATTAAAACTGCGCTCACCCATTGGTTCCCACCAACATAACAAAGCGGAATAACTGCTGTGTCTGCTTAACACCATCCCCAAATAACTCACCACCGCCTTCCCATACTCCTCCTCATATCCCTCCTCCACCATCCGCTCATGCGCCTGCCGTATCGTGTCCGTAAACGTGATCAGCGCCAGCTTCTGCCGGGCGTTGAAGAGATCGCCCCAAGTATCAAGGCCATAGTTGCGCACCGAGAACGCACGTTCCGCACCCCGGCCTTTCCCTTCGGGCGTCGGCTCATCCGGCACCGGGTCCATTCCCCACTCGCCCATGAGCCGCTCCCGCACCTCAGCCATCCGCGCCTCCGCCCGCTCGTACATCCGCAGGTCGGACGGCAGGGGCAGGCGGTACTTCTTGCCTTTCTCACCCTGTTTGGTGAGGACCACGGCGACCATGCGCTGTCCCGCCTTGCCCTCCTGGAAGAGCTTGCGGGTGGTCTTGGCCTCCACGACGGAGCCGCAGACGGGACAGGTGGCGTTTGCCCGCGAGACGGAACCGTCGGAAGGATCGAAGTCGTGTGGGAAGCGCTGATAGCCTGTGCCCACGATGGTTAACTCGACGCGTCCGTTTTTGATCATGGGGTAGAGGGACACCTTCCTGCTCTTCTTCTTGGCCAGCCAGTACTGCCGCATGAGGGGGATTTCCGCTCCGCAGACGGGATTCTGGCAGGGGATGGTCCGCGCCCAGATGTAGCCGACGGGGATGGAGCCGTTCGGGTCCTTCGGGTAGAACTCGCCGATCTCCTTCTTCGCCTCCTGGAGCACCCATTTCCCCCAGCGTGTCACATCTTCGAGGAGACGGTTCTCCACGCGCACCTTCTTTTTGACATATTCGCCATCCTCGACCACCGTCTTTTCCACCTCGCCGGGCCTGCCATACTTCTGGGGATACTCGAGGGTGCATTTCTGGATGAGGACGGCCACCGGGTTCAGATCGTTGGAATAGACCTCGCAACCGAGCCGGAGCGCCTCGAGGGGGATAGCCCCGCCGCCGCCGAAGGGATCGAGGACCTTGGGGGGAACGCCGCCGTTGGCCGCGAGGATGTCATTCCGCGCCTTTTCGAGGAGGGCCTCGTTCTGGGAGTTTTCCCATTTGCAGAGTTCAGTGATGAATTCCTTCGTTTCCTTGCGCTTGACCGGATCGTCGGTGGCGGGGATCAGGGCGGCATAGGCGGTCGCCCGCGAGGATGCCAGGGGACGGCGCGCCCACCAGATGTGGAGGGTCGATATGTGGCCGTGACGGATGTTCTTTTCCTTTGCCGAATGGACACTGACGTCCTTGACGGGAAAGGTGTCTTCGATGAAGCGTTTATCCTGATCAGGCATGGGGGTTCTCCTCCGGCGCTTGTAGCTGTTATGATAAAAGGCCGATAAATTCTTCAGGTTCGATACGCGCCTGCTTGAGAATGCCTCGAAGCGTACCTTTGGCAAGTTCCTTGTGGAGGGGTACCACGCAGCCGACAACACCGGAATCCGTATGCTTTTTCATGACGACATGGCTGCCCCGCTGCCGAGCCACCTCGAATCCGGCACGTTCCAGCGCCGATATCATGTCACTCCCTGAAAGTACCGGAAGTTCAGGCATGCGCGCCGACCTTGATCTGGAATGTGGTCAGAAACGATTTCGGATGATCGGTGGCAGGGAATTCCTCGACATACAGCTCCGTCGCTTCGGTCAGATTCCTGAGCGCCTCATCGATGGATTCACCCTGGCTGACCGTTCCCACCTCGGGGCATTCGGCGACATAGAGCGGTCCTTCCTGATGAATGACCGCCGAGTATGTGCGTTCTTCCATGTTCAACCTCTCTATTCGGAGTGTCCCTTGTTCCGCAATTCTTCACCTGAGACAATATAACGAACGATCTTCACAGTGGGCGAGAGATTTATGGCGGGATTTCTGACAATGTGCAGTTCCGGTTTTGCTTTAGCGTTCGCAACATAGAAGAGGTAATAGTCATCACCGAATCGGTGCGCCTTGAACCACTCGTTACGGGTCAGTTCCACGCCGCCTTCGCCCGCCCTGCCCTTGACCTCGATGTACCGGGGGTTACCATCGCTGTCGAATGACCGGATGTCGAATCCCAGGTTCTGTTTCCCCACATCCTCGGGCTTCCGGCCCCGGCTGCGCTCGTATTCCATGGCAACGTCCATGGCGATACGCTCCACCTCGTCGTCGCGCCGCATCCCCGCCCCCGTGACCGCTGCGGGCCGTATGCGGAGAATACCGACGAAGCGGGGCCGGGTCATGGTGAGCCTGCGCTCCCGGCCGATTTGTTCAAGAAGTTCATCGAGGGAATGCTCGTATTCCCGCTTTTGTTCCTCTTTGTTCCTGATCGTCAGATCGACCTTGACGCCCCGCTCCTTCCTGACGTGCAGGTCGATAAGCTCGGAATCGAGTGAGCCGATGAGGTATTCGAGGGATTTGACGCCGTACTTTTCCTTGATGGCGGCGTGACGCTCACGCTCCCCGGCGATCTCGGCCTTGTACTCCTCGAGGAGCGGGAGGATGGTCCCGTAGGCGCGGCTCTTCAGGGATTCGATATCGACGGTGTCCGGTGTCCCGGCTTCGGCCTCCTCCAGGTCCCAGATGATGGATGGGGCAAGGGGCTTTACATCATCTCCGTTTACCAGGAGGCTGAACAGGCGCTTGCCCGCCGGCGCCTGGGTGCCGTCCCTGATCTCGGCCTCGTAGAACAGAAGATAGCCGTCGAGCCGACCATCGGGATCGACAAACGTCGAGCCGGTCAGAAGAGCGGCACCACAGATGTCCTCAACCCACCGCATCACCGCCTCGAAGAGGGGATGGCCGAAGGAGATGAACTCGTACTCGGGATGATCGAATGCGGTCTCCTTGTCGAACGTGGCCTGGGGATAGCGTTTCAGCAGTGAGCCAAAGGTCTTCTTGAAGAGGTCATCGTCGCCGATCTTCCTGACGGGGAACGGAATCCTGTCGATGGTGACGAATCCATCGTCATGACAGACCATCCTTCCTCCGGCCTTCTCGAACGCCTTCTGGAAGTAGTTCTGGGTGTATTCGGGAATGAGTCGGTACTCACGGGCCTTCTGGGCCATCTCCTTGATACGGGTGTAGTCGATGAAATGGGTGGCCAGGCTCTCGCCGAGGTTTTCCTTGACGGCGGCTATGTATTTTTCATCGACCTTGATATTGTCGAAGAGGGCATCGACATCATCCCTGCTCTTCGCATTCGCCGCCGCCTCACGGAGGAGCTGCGACAGGTCCGTATCGATGAGGCACTCGCCCAGGCAATCGAAGACCTTGTCGCTTCCGAGGGCATTCCTGATCTCGTCGAGCTTCCTGAACAGGCGGGCGAACACACTGCCCTCACGGGTGTCCTCGGCCACCAGGTTGAAGATGTGGACTTCTTTCTTCTGGCCGTACCGGTGGATACGCCCCATGCGTTGTTCGAGCCTGTTCGGATTCCAGGGGATGTCATAATTGATCATGAGGTGGCAGAACTGGAGATTGATGCCTTCGCCCGCCGCTTCGGTGGCGATCAGCACCTCGGTCTCGTTCTTGAAAACCTTCTCCGCCGTGATGCGATCCTCGAGCTTCATGCCGCCGTGGATGCAGTTCGTCGAGTATCCCCAGCCCCTGAGCTTGTTCTCCAGGTAGTCCAGGGTATCGCGCGACTCGGTGAAGATAAGAATTTTCTTGTCTTTGGGATCGGTGAACTGCCTCCTCAGTTCGTCCATCGCCTCCTTGAGGGCCCTGAGCTTGATCTCGTCCTCGCGGTTGATGATGACCTTCGCCATCACGATCAGTTCCTTGATCGTCTCGATTTCAAATTTGAGCTCCTCGCGGTTTTCGGCGACGCTCAGAGTTTCCCAGAGTTCCTCCTCCTCCCAGCGGTCCTCCTCGCTCATATCGTCCACGGCGTCGTAATCGATGGGCCCCCCGGGAATTTCATTACGCCTCTTGGCCTCCTTGAGATACTCTTCCAGGCGATTCTGCCTGCGTTCCAGTGACTTGAGGAGGGCGTAGGTGCTCGATGCCAGCCGCCGCTGAAGGATGACGAGGGCGAAGGCGATGTTCCGGGTCTTTTCCTTCGTCAGGGCCTTGTTGTACTGGTGGATCACGTAGTTCGAGAGCTCATTGTACAGATCGAGTTCACGCTCGGACTCCTTGCCGAGCCTGAACGTCCTGGTAATGACATGACGTTTCAGGAAGAGCGGCTTGCCTTCGAAGTCGCGGAGGTCTTCTTTCATGCGCCTTATAAAGAGCGGATTGTCCTTGCTCTTCTTGGAATCCTCGATCATCTCGTTCGTGGCGAAGAATCCCTTGACGAGGAGGTCCATGAACAGGCGATAGTTGTCGGGATCGCCCTTGTGCGGTGTTGCGGTCAGAAAGAGAAGGTGCTCCGTCACCTGGGATAGGGCCTCGCCGCACCGGTAACGATCGCTCTTGGATACCTTGTTGCCGTAACGGTAGGCGCTCATCTTGTGGGCCTCATCGACGATTATGAGGTCGAAGTGAGTCCCGGCGAGTGTCGGGAGGATTGAGTCCTGCTTGGCGAAGTCGATTGAAGTGATGAGTTGCGGTTCGCGGGTCCAGATGTTTTCGCCGTAAAGGGCGTTCATGATGTTCCTGTCGACGGGAAGGAAATGCTCCTCGAAGCGGTCCTTGAGTTCGCGCCGCCACTGGTCTTTCAGGTGTCCGGGCGCGACGATGAGAATTCGCCGTGCGAGATGACGGAGTTTGAGTTCCTTGATGATGAGCCCGGCCATGATCGTCTTGCCCGCGCCGGGGTCGTCGGCGATGAGAAAGCGGATGCGGGGCTGTTTCAGGACATAGCCATATACCGCTTCAATCTGGTGGGGAAGAGGATCGACCTTCGAGATGTTCATTGCAAGGAGGGGATCGTACAACGTGGCGAATCGGTACCTGATGGTCTCGAGGGAGAGGAAGGCCTTCCAGGGTTCCTCGGTGAAGTTTGAGATGATGATCTCGAATGTCTCGAGTTCGGCTCTGGAAATGATATCGTCGACCGATGTCCGCGAATTCATTGTGGCCCCGACGATACTGACATGATCAACGAATTCCTCGATGTTCTTGACCTCGACCGGTTCGGGCCAGTTGGGAGCCTTGATGATGCTGCCTTTTTTGATGGACATTCAACCCCCTATCCCACATCACGGCATTCTGATGTTCATTCAGTTGTACATCGCAATGTATATTCACGCCCTGTGGCTGTCAACTGAATAGTGCACAAAATCCAGAAAGCTCTCCAAAATATACTGCACTTGATCTTCCATATTCTATTGTAATTTCGATACATAACAAATCAATCCGACCAGCAGGAAAAGAAGGAACACAATTCCCCGCTCGATATACCCCCTATAGGCTTTCATAACCTTCCTCCCGATATCCCGATTACCGTTACCCGGCCTTCCGACGCGCCAGTTGCTCCTCCAGCGCCGCGAGCCGCTGCTCGATGTCCACGACCTCGAATCCCCGTTGCATGATGGATGCAAGGTACCCGAGCGCGCGGGCCTTCGTTTCGGAAATCTCATCCGCGATCAGCATATTGGCCGTCCGGGCAAGGAGCCGGTGGACAGCGCGGGGATTGTCGAGACGGACCTTGTTCTTGTAGATTTTTCCAGATTTCGCCATTTTCCTTATCTCCTTGGCATGCTTTTCATTGCGTCTGCTCACCGGTACAAAAAGTGTCGGTTTTGTAACATCGAATGATGTTGATGAACAGGGCTTTCGGATTCCCGCCCGCTGCCAGATACTCCTGATGCAGTGCCCGGAAGTCCGTGTCAGAGTCGCCCGTGAAGACCTTGAACTTTTCACCCGGAGCCAGAGCCTGCTCGAGTTTGGTTATGCGGTTTGAAAGACGGTTCATGGCGTTTCTCCTTTGTCAGGTGTTTGGTTTGATGAATCCTTACAGTCTTACAGTTTGGAAATATTCGCGAATCAAAAAGTGTAATGTATAAGCTATTGTTATTGAACAACCTGATGAAATCCTTACAGTTTTACAGTTTTTTTGCGTTCTTTTTTTATACGTATATTTTTCTTCAA
>CAYNWJ010000081.1:8539-12871 GCA_964400815.1 uncultured bacterium | reverse complement strand
GTTTGTCCGGAAGGACCTCGAAATCGTCCTCCTTCTCCTCCAGCCAGCAGATGTTGTGGTAGAAGTTGTAGGGGAAGAGGATGTAGTCGATGGGCGCCTTGCCGATGAGCATGTCGGCGTGCTCCATGTCGTGGATGGGCGCCCCCACGGCGCGGATCTTGCCCTGTTCGCGCCACTTGAAGAGCTGCTCCCAGATGGGATTGTCGGGCGGGCGGAGGATGCGCACCAGGTCGATGTGGTCCTTGCCGAAGAGCCGCAAGTCCCGTTCAAGTTCCTGTTCGGGCGTTCTGCCGTCATAGGGCCGGAAGGAGATGGACACCAGCACGTCATTCCTGATGGGGGCGATCTGACGGCCGAACGGCTCGTACTGGTAGCTGCCGCCGGTGCTGACCCCCTCCTCCTCGTCATACACGTCGAACACGTTCACGCCCAGGTCGAAGGCCTCGCGGATCATGTGCTCGCGCTGCCTGTAATAGGTCCGCATCTCGGCCCGGATGTGGGAGCCGAAGCCGAAGTTCGACAGCCTGATGCCGGTGTTCCCCAGCTCGGAATAGGTCATGGAACCGCCCCGGGGACGGGGGGTGAACGGGGCCAGTTCCTTCCAGAGGGGAATGGTCTTCCGGGAGGCAGTGCCTCCGCATCCCGCCGCCAGGCCGGTTCCAGCCAGAGCCGCGCCCTTCGATAAGAATTGTCGTCGTTTCACTGATGTCTCCCTGTCCATGTCATGTCATGTCACCATATTCGTGAAGGCGGCGGGTCATGCGAACCGCAAGCTCCCGTGGTCGCGCATCTCCCGCGGCGTCCATTCGGCGAAGAAACGATAGAAATCGGGCAGACAGGCCTGCGCCTTGGTCTTCGCCGCCCTGCGGACCGTGTTCAGCAGGCGATGCTCGGCGTCAGTCATTTCGGGATGGTAGTAGGCGTCCACGTTCTCGTAGACATGCGAGGGATAGTACATGCCGGTGAACGTGGTGTCGGCGATGCCGGAATTTATGACATACTTGAGCATGGCCTGGGCGAAACTGACTTCCTCCTCGTCCTTCTTCTTGTACATTTCGGCGACTTCGATGAGCGGCGTGACGAGAAAATCACCGGCGAAGGGCTTCATGGTCACCCGTCCGATGCCGCGCTCCCTGAGCAGCTGCGGGATGGTGGCGTATTTATCCGGTTCCTCCATCATGTGGCCGTCCCAGCAGATGTTCATGAAGAAGTTGTAGGGGAAGACGACATAATCGATGGGATAGGAGTCGATGAGGGGAAAGAGGTTCTTGTAGTAGTGGATGGGCACGCCCACGGCGCGGATCTTGCCCTGTTCCTTCCATTTGAAGAGCTGGTCGTAGTATCCCCAGTTCTGGTGATCGGGGGAATAGACGTGAATGCGCACCATGTCGAGATAGTCGCGCCCGAAACACCGAAGATCGCGCTCCATCTCCTGCTCGAGCGACCGCCCCTCATAGGGGAGGAGTGAGATGGAGATGTTCACGTCGTTGATGACGGGCTTGAGGAAGCGGCCCATGGGCTCGTACTGGTAGACTTCGTGCTCACGGTCATAGACGTCGAATGTGTTCACCCCCAGTTCATGGGCCTCGCGCACCATCCGCTCGCGGTCCCGCTCATAGGGGCGGAGATAGGGCCGCATGTGGGAGCCGAAGGTGAAGGTGGACACCTGAATGCCGGTTTTGCCCAGCTCCGTCATGGGAATGGAGCCTCCCTCGGGCTTCTGATAGTTGTCGCCGAAGGAGAAGGGAACTCCCTCGGGCCCGATCCTCACCGTGCGGGGTTTTCCCGCGCACCCGGCCAGTCCCGCTCCCGCTGCGGCCGCGCCGGTTATGAAATCACGTCGTTTCATCGATATTCTCCTTTGAGCCACGCCTGGCGGGTGCAGCGGGGATCGGTCCATGTGTGGCCGATACGGTCCGCGACGCCCTGTATGTGATCGTGGGCCTTCTTTACCAGGTCACGCTGGCGAATGTGTTCGAGCGAGAAGGTCTTCCACGGTTCCAGCATGTTCGACGCCCTGATGAGCGCCGCGTGATCCATGAGGCCCGTTCCCATCCCGGTCTCGTCGATGTGCACCACGAGGAGCTTGTCCTGCACCATGACATCCTTGACATGGATGACCCCGATGCGGTCGCCCAGATAGGCGATTGCGCATTTCACGAACCGTCCCGTATTATAGGCCCGCTCGGCGGTGGTGTGATTGACCGGATCGAAAATGATGCGCGCATAAGGCGAATCGAGCCGGTCGACGAATTCTTTCATGCGTTCGATGGTGTTCACGATGGTCCACTGGGTCGTTTCCGGGCACAGGATGCAGTCGGCATCCTCGGCGAATGGCAGCAGTTCCCGGGTGTTCTCAACGAGACGGTCCAGGGCCTTCTGGGTCACATTCTCCGGGTGATGCATCCAGATGTCCGAGGGATGCAGGCTGCCGACCGAGTAGCGGAGCGTGGGACAGCCGAGCTTTCCCGCGATCGCGAGCGCGCCCTTGATCATCTCCTTCTGGCGGCGCTCGTCCCGGGGGTCCGGACGGATGGCCGACGCCCCGAGACCGTAGGGGCCCGGGACGAGTCCGCACTCGTCGAGCACCTGTCTGGCGTGATCGATCTCCCGTCCGGAGGCTTCCGTCACCCCGGCGTTGACACCGGCGACACGGAATCCCATGTTGTATACGGCCTTTCCCTCCTCGACACTCATCTTCCCGAGGGGGCCGCCGAATCCGTCGTTCCAGCAGAGACGCATTGCTCCCGTCCTTTCGGTATGGCAGTCGTTCCTTGAGCGTTCATCCGTCACAGGGCCTTCCGGGCGAATGCGCCCGCGAGCCCGATTCTGCTAATAATAAGGAACACCATACGGCTTTTCAAACACATTTTTCCCGTCGAAAGCGGTGCATACATTAAACGGCTGAAGAGAGAAGCGGTTGCGCAATGGGATCTGAAAATCCGGCAATCCCCGGAAAAGCAGCGCATACTGCACAATTTTTTATAGAGGGATACCTTCAATCTTTCTGTAAGAAACCTTCTTTGAAAAAGTGACGGAACCGCTGGGAAGATGTGATAACGCTGATGGATGTATGACCGTCAACCGCTTGAACCATGATTATTGGGATGAAAGGATTGACGGGATCGCAATCGCGGCTCATCCGGCAATCCCGAAAATCACGGTTCAGCAATCGAAAACCGCCGAAGCACATCCGTTCGCCGGTAACCGGGGACTGCCGGGAGCGAGAAATCCCTTGATTACCCGGACGGCTCGTGCGTATGATACCATCCGGTTTACGATGTCAGTCCGCAGGAAAAGATCACCCCGATGGAATACGAACGAAAGGAGCCCGACGTGCTTCAACGATTGAGCCTCATTGCTGTGCTGTCCCTGCTCGTCCTGGGTGCGGCCGTTACGGAAACGTCCGCCCTCTCGCGGCCGGAGATCGAATTCAAGGTGTTTCAGTTTCCCCGGACCATGATGCCCCGTATCGACGGGAACACCGATGACTGGGACATCGTGCCGGAACGCTATGTGATCGGCACGGACCAGGTCAGGGACACGGTGGACGGTCACGGGGAGATGGACCCTGAAGACCTGGACATCAGGGTGACCGTTGGCTGGGTGGAGGGCATGAACAGGCTGTATTTCCTGTACGAGGCCCATGACGATTTCTGGGACATGCGCTTCAGCCCCACGGGGTATTCCAATGACATCTTCGAGATCGTGGTGGACGGCGACCTGTCGGGCGGACAGCTCATCAAGAACGCGCAGATCGAGGACCCGGTCGTGAACCAGCGGACCTTCAGCGGCGTGCACGCCCAGAACTACCACATCTTCACCCCGCCCATCAACAACGACTGGTGTCTTTACTGGGGCTCGAACCACTGGGTGAAGTATTTTCCCCATGCCAATTACGCCTATTCATACGATTTCAAGCACGGGGAGAGCGGTGACCTGGTGCTGGAATGCTGGATCACGCCGTTCGATTACGCCCCTCCCGAGGGTCCCGAGAACGCCGTGGAATCCCTGCTCGAGGAGAACAAGCTCATCGGTCTCGCCTGGTCGATCCTCGAGTTCGACGGGGGCAAGCGCGACGGCCACGTGAACCTGGCCCATGACGTGGGCATGGTGAGCGACGCCTCGAAGCTCTGCGCGTTCAGGCTCATGCCGCTCGAGGACAAGTTCCTGCCGGAGATCGAGGCGCGCTGGTCTTTCAAGCTGATCGACGAGGAGGCGCGGAAGTTCGCCTTCATCGACGAGTCCATCGGGAATGTGACGAGCTGGAAATGGGAGTTCGGCGACGGCAGTTCGTCCACCGAGCAGCACCCCGTCCATGTGTACCGCAAG
>CAYNWJ010000081.1:0-8529 GCA_964400815.1 uncultured bacterium | reverse complement strand
TACAAGGTGGTGACCCTGACGGTCACCGGGCCTGCGGGAACGTCCACGACCTCGAAATTCTGGGATGTGATGGCGCCGTAGGATGGACGGGGAGGGTTTCCCGCGATAGTTCCGGGATTCTGAAGTCTTTGCGTGGTAATCGTGTTTTCATGCGTGTGTCATTTACGGAGCGTCATATTCACGCGTTCGAGTATTTCCGTATATTCACCGGGGAAGCACAGCTCGCGAAGCTCATCGACCACCATGTTGCTCTTCTTGAGCTTGTCGGCCATGCCGCGGATGACATTGAGGAGGATGGTCAGGCCGATTTCGCTGTCCTTTTTGAACAGCTCGAAGAGTTCGCGGCGATGGATGGCGAGGAGCATGGTGTCTTCGGCGGTTACGACCGAAGCGGAGCGCCGTTCCCCGGTGAATACGCCCATCTCCCCCACGATGTCAACCGGCGCGATGGACGACAGCTCCTTGCCGTCGGCGAAGATGACCTTCAGCCGTCCCTTGATGATGATGAAGAACTGTTTCGATTCCTCGCCGCCCTGGATGACCGCGGTGTCGCGGGGGAACGCCTGCTTCGAGCAGATCCGCAGGATCTTCTTGAACTGGAGGAGCTTGAGCCCCTTGAAGAGGGGAATCTTCTGGATCAGCCCGATATACTTGGGATGTTCCTCCAGGAGGGCGCGGCGGTCATGGCCCGAGCGCTGTCCCTGCTTGTCCTCGGTTCCCTCGCGGCGGTCGAAGCCGCTTCTGCGGGCATGGTCTGGCATGGTTTCGTTCCATTCCTTTCGTCGGTTCGGGAACGCCGTTCTCCTCGAACTAACATACACAACCGGCGGCCTGTCCGCAAGTGGCGCATGAGGAGCCGGACGGCCGGCGTTTCGACAGCTCACCGGGCCCGTGATATCCTGACCGCCGCACCGCCTCCGGGCGCAAGGGACAGCGGGAGCGTATCGTCCTCGGTGACCGTTTTCTCCTCGATGGCCACGCTTTCCGGGTTCGATGCGGCGTCGGGGCCGTCGGCGTATATTTCCGCCGTATAGTCCCCCGAGCCGAGGAAACGCAGGTTGACGTTCACCGTGCGGGCGTCCCAGTCGGTTATGGCGCCCAGCCACCATTCGCCATCCCGTTCCCGGGCGATGACCACGAATTTTCCCACATCACCGTCCAGCGCCATGGTCTGGTCCCAGGTGACCGGCACATCCTCCAGGAATGCCATGCCCGGCTCTCCGCGATAGTTTTCGGGATAGTCGACGAGCATCTGGAGGGGGCTTTCGAGGATGACATAGAGCGCCAGCTGGTGGCAGCGGGTGCCCAGGGTCATGGGCTCGTCGTTCCGCGATTCGAATGTCTCCCTCGTGGCATTGGTGAACCCCCCGGGTGTATAGTCCAGCGGGCCGGCCAGCATGCGGGTGAAGGGGATGGTGCAGTCGTGTCCGGGCGTGGTGCGGTCGCTCCACTTGACATATTCGAGCCCCAGGACCCCCTCGCGGGTGATGAGGTTCGGCCAGGTCCGCCGTATCCCCGTCGGCTTGTATGCGCCGTGGAAGTCCACGAGGAGGTGGTGTTCGGCGGCCTTCCTCACCGCACGGTGATAGAAGGCCACCATTTCCTGGTCGTCACGGTTCATGTAGTCGATCTTGACACCCTTGACGCCCCAGCTTTCATAAAGAGGAAAGGCCTCGTCCATCTGACGGTCCACCGTGCGCCAGTTGAGCCAGAGAATGATGTCCACATTCCGCTCGCGGCCATAGGCGACGAGTTCCGGCACATCGATCTCCGGGATGGATACGGTGATATCGTCTCCGCCCGTCCGGTGGTCGCCGTACCAGCCCGCGTCGACCAGCATGTACTCGAGGCCGTATTCCGCCGCGAAGTCGATATAGTGTTTCATGGTCCTGTTGTCCATATCGCCCTCGAATCCCGCTCCCTTGACCGTCTGGCCGCTCCACCAGTCCCATGCAGTTCTGCCGGGTCTGATCCAGGAATCGTCGATGGCGCACGGTTCGTTCAGGTTGAGGACGATGTTGGACTCGATCAGCCTGACGGGGCTCTCCTCGATCATGAGCACCCGCCAGGGGGTCAGTGCGGGGGCGTTCACGCGGACACAGACCCCCGAGCTGTCGGGCAGGGGTGACAGGGCGGAGGAAAGGAGCGAAGGATCGCCCGCGGTCCCGGTGAGGTACATGCCGGCGTAGTCGGTGAGGTTGGCCTCTGTCACGGCGACCCAGACATCGTCCGCCGCCCTGAAGAGTGCGGGCATGGCGACGAGGTTTTCGGGGGTGATATTTTCGATGGCCGCCGCGGTGTATTCCGTCTCGTAGCTCGTGGTGAAACTGTCCAGGTGCATGCCCCAGTAAGCGGTGTCCTCCGGGAACCGGAATCCGGTCCGCTCGCCGGTTATCCCGATCATGTCCGTCCCTCCTTCTGCGGGCAGGCGGTACCGGAAGCCGATGCCTTCGTTGTAGGCCCGCACGATCAGTTCCATGCGCCGTCCGCCGGGCGCCTCGATCGCGAACGTCGCCCCGCTGTACTTGTCGAGAATCCGCGATGATTTGCCGTAGACCATGGCCCACGTCTCGTCGTTCTGCGAGGTTCCGGTGATCTCGATGACACAGTTGTCGGCAATGACGGAGCCGTCAGCGAATTCGATCCCCAGAGGCGAATCGAGGAGCACCGGTTTCCCGTCGAAACTCACGGAATAAACCAGAGATTTCCCTTCCGGTCCTCCGCCGGCATGCATCGAGAACACCACGAGACCGTCGGGCGACTTCACCAGTTTCGGCTGTTCCGCGCCGCAGGAAAGGATGAGCATGCAGACGGCCGCAAGCATGAAAATACGTGGGATATGGTTTTGCAGGCGTGACATGGCGTTTCCTCCGTTGGACTTTCGAATATGATATATGTATCTGTTCTGTCTGGATATATTCAAGATGGTCATCCCGGGGGTGCGGCGCAACAGGTTTCTTGTTCTGCGGCGCGGCAGTTCCGGGGTCTTTTTACAGAACACCGTAAAGCCTGAAAAGGCAGCCCCTCCGGCTTCTCCGGGGCACCTCTCCTTCCGGGGGGAGGCACTGAAAATAGGGGTGCGGCGGAAAAATGGAGGATTATCCGGAACGGATGCAGCCGATGATGGCGCCGATTGAGGAATGACGATTGACCGTACGCCGCTTGAACCATGAGTAAAGGGATGTAAGGATTGGCAGGATTGTAATCACGGTTCATCCCGTAATCCCGAAAATCACGGTTCAGCAGTTGAAAACCGCCGAAGTACATGTGCTTGCCGGAAAACGGGGGTGCATCGAACGGTTGTTCCTTGACAGCCATATCCGTCCGGGCGATATTCAGGAGATGAAAACAAGAGAGTCCCTCGTTCGGAAAGGATGACAGGCGGATGACATCCCGTGAGCGGGTCATCGCGGCATTGGAACACCGCGAGCCCGACATGCTGCCCCTCGATCTCGGGGGCACCGAGTCCTCGGGCATCACCGGCATCGCATACAACCGTCTGCGCGCCCACCTCGGGCTGCCTCCCGGTGAAACGCGTATTTTCGACGTCCACCAGCAGATCGCGGTGATCGAGGATGACCTGCGGGAGATCCTGCGGCCCGACACCGCGCCCCTGCTCATGGAGCCTCTGCGCTGGAAGCCGTTCACCCTGCCCGACGGTTCGTTTTGCCATATCCCGGAGCGATGGGACCCGGTCCCGGACGGGAACGGCGGATTGGCGGTCCGTGACGATGACGGGAGGATAACCGCCCGCATGCCTGAAGGGGGGCTGTATTTCGAGCCGGTCAATCCACCGCTGGCCGGTGTGGAGGAGCCTGCCGCGCTGGTTGATTTCGCCGATGTGATCGCGGCGTTCGACAAGCCCTGCTTCGCCGACGAGCCCGTCGAGCGCATGCCGGAGCGCGCCCGCCGCCTGAACGAGGAGACCGGTCTGGCGGTGGTGGCCAATCTCCAGCTCCATCTCCTCGCCGCGGGACAGATCCTCCGGGGTTACGAGAACTTCATGACCGATCTCGTCCTGAACCGTCCCCTCGCCGAAGCCCTCCTCGACATGCTCACCGATGCCTATATCGAGAGGGTTCGGGACTATTTCGCCGCCGTTCGTGGACGGGTGGACGTTGTGCTTCTCAACGACGACCTGGGTACCCAGCAGGGCCCCATGCTTTCGCCGTCGATGTACCGCGACATTCTGCTGCCACGGCAGAAACGGCTGTTCGGTGCGGTGAGGGAATATTCCGGGGCCTTCGTGCTCTTCCATTCCTGCGGTTCGGTTGACCGTTTCATTCCCCTGCTGGCCGAGGCCGGTGTGGACGCTCTCAATCCCGTTCAGGTGTCCGCCGCGGGCATGGAGACCGGGAGCCTCAAACGCCGTTACGGGGACATCATGACCTTCTGGGGCGGCGGCTGCGACACACAGGCGGTCCTGTGCCGGGGAACGGCGTCCGCCATCCGTGACGAAGTGCGGCGGCGCGTGGACGATCTCGCTCCCGGCGGCGGATTCGTCTTCACCCAGGTGCACAACATCCAACCCGATGTGCCGCCGGAGAACATCATGGCCATGTACGAGGCATTCGGGGAATGCAGAAAACGATAAATCGCGACAATGGCGTCCGGTTAATCGATTGTACAAAACATTATATGTCATTATAAAATAATGACATATATAGTGTAATCAGACTGTTTCGATTCAATTCGAGACAAAGCACCGCCACAGGCCGAATCAAACTCACCCCCTGGCCCCCTCTCTTTTGAAAAAGAGAGGGGGAAGCGCTGCATAAACTACCGGTTACAGTCAGACTTCATCGCGGGGGTGAGTTTTTTATTTCGGTGAAAGATAAACATCACATACACGTTATCCGGACAGTTGTGAAAACGCGACACCACCATAGCATTGGAGACAACCTCATGAATCATACTACATCATCTGTTTCCGCGGGCGCGCGGCTGCGGAAAGCAGCCTGCGCCGCCGCGATGCTGTTCATCCTCTTCGCATTCACGGGCGCTGCTTTGGCGGAGGAAAACGGCCTCCTCTTCTCACTGTCGGCGGAGAACGGGTATGGGGCCGAATACGCCCACGGAGATCCCGATCCCGTGTTTCTCCAGGGCATCGAGATCATACCGGACGGCGCATCGGGAAAGGCATTCCGCTGCCCGAATTTTGCCCAGGCCTTCGCCTTCCGGTGCGCGGGCAACATCTATGCCCAGCGGGGGACCCTGGCCTTCTGGTTCCGGTCGCGTGAGCCCTATGGCGAGGCACCCTTCCGCTTGGTGCAGTTCTCCTATGCGGACCATTCGAGCTTCGACATGAACTGGCTCCGTGTCGACTACAACGGGAGCGGGTGGGACGCCTTCGTGACCGATGTCAACCTGGCCCGGACACGGGTGTCGTACCATCCCGGCTCGCTGCCCGGACCGGACGAGTGGGTCCATTTCACCCTTGCCTGGGACGAGACGGCGGGTGTCCGGTTCTATGTGAACGGCGAGCTCGCCGCCGCAAAGGACACCGTCGCCGTATACGACGCCGCCCTGGGGCTCTTCGGCACACACGGCTACTTCGTCAACACCCACTTCGTGGGCTGGGGAAGCAATTTCATACGCGGCGGTGATTTCAACGAGTTCCGCATCTACGACCGCATGCTCGACAGGGGACAGGTGGCGGCGCTGGCCCGGAATGAACGGCCAACTGGTCTCGATTCATCATTCAGGCGCAGCCTTGCCGATGATGCATACAGGGACGAATGGCTACTCCGGCACGGCTGGAACCGCGGCGACATCCCGCCCTGTCTTGCAGCGTCGTCCACCACCGTGCGCAAGGTCGAGATCCACGATGTCTATGACCACAAGCAGTGGTTCTGGAAGGGCTGCGACGGTATCCGGGAGACCACCTGGCCCGGCGTTTACAACCGTTCGCGCATCATCGGCCGCAACGACTATTTCGACCTCCCGGACTGGAATGCATATACTGTTTCCGGGAAGACCGTTACCTTCACCATGCCCGACGAGCCCTGGAACTACATCGAGATCGCCGGGGCCGCCTACGGTAAAGCCGATTACATCGCCTGGGACCGTGAGGACGCCGAAAGCACGGAACAGCTTCTGTTCCGCCGGGCTCCGGACCAGGAGCGGACCTTCCATGCCATCCCCCATCCCATGCGCGGCGGTAAGGTGCGTTTCACAAACGAGGTCCGGGAAACCCCCATCGGCGAGTTCCTGGCATACAATGTCACCGCGGGCCGGCCGCCCGAGGGACGGGTGAAGCTTTCCTACACCGTCCGGCCGGATGTCGAGCCCGATTATCCGGCCCTCGACGGCCTTCTCTCCTGGATCGACGGACGCTATCCCGCGGACGAGCGCTCGACGGCGGTGGCTCTCCCCGCCGGCGCTCCTTCCGGGAAGCTTAAGCGCCCACGCGGGAAGGCGTTGCCGGTGATCCATGTCCTCATCCCCTTCGAGTTCAGGACCCTCCGGCATTTCGCGGCCCCGTCCGGGTTCTCGTACACCTGGGAGAACATGCATGACGGTCTCGACGGGATCGCCATCGATCTCCCCGCGTTCGACCTCGCACCGGTCCGTGACGGCCTCATTCCCATGAATGTCAGGATCGCCGATCCGCTCTGGCCTCTCAGGAGCATGGCGGACTTCAGCTTTTCCGTGAAGCCCGGCGAGGCGCGCACCCTCTGGCTCGATCTCAGGGACAGGATCCTTCCCAACGGCCGCAGCTTCCTTGTCACCGTTTCCTCCGCGGCGGAAGGCTTCGACGCCGCCTCCCTCGCAGGTGCGGAAATCTCCCTCGTCTTCAAGGACCGGGCCGAAGCGCGCGTGGAGCACGAGGCCGACCGCTTCATTCAGGCGAAGGACAATCTCGCCAACATCGTGGAATCCAACCCCAACAACAAGAGCCTGGCCCTGTACGACCGTTTCAGCCGGGATGTGGCCGATCTCCTCAGGGTCAATCCCGACCACGATCCGGGGATGTACTACTGGAAGCACAAGAATCCCGAACAGGGCTGGCCGGCGTTCGAGCAGCCGAAGGCCCCGGACGGCGTCCCCCTGTGGGCCTTCCGTCAGGCCGAGACCCTCAAGCTGGTGAAGCATTTCATCGACTGGTGGATCGACAACCGTCAGATAGAGAACGGCGAACTGGGCGGCGGTCTGTCCGACGACGGCGACTGGACGCCGCACCTGCCGGGCGCATACATGCTGGGCATCGAGCCTGAAAAGTACAGGAGCGCCGTCGACCGTATCATGGAAGCCTTCTATGAGGACGACATGTTCATGGACGGACTTCCGGCCATCACCACCGACGAGCTCCATGTCTACGAGGACGGCATCCAGAACATCCCCCAGACCATGATGGTCGGCTACGGCAGCCCGAAGACCGTGGAGCGGCTGATGGAGACTTCCGCCGCCTATGCGCGCATCACGGGGATCGCCGACGACGGCCACCGGCATATCACATCCAGCTTCTACGGCGGTGGAAAGATCTATTCCGAGGGGCCCTGGGCGCGGGCCGCCACCCACTATTCCCACCTGATCCTGCACGCGGGCCTGAGCCTGGTGGAGTTCAACGGCCATCCGGCGGCGCGGAAGCTCATCCTCGAGATCGCCGACGGCCTCCTGGGGCACCGTAAGAAGGACGCCAACGGTGTCCATTACCTCCCGGCGGACATCTTCTTCCCGGGAGGGGAGGAGCGCGGACGGTGGAACGTGGGGCGCTATATCAATTTCATCTTCTGGGCGGCGTACCGCTGGACCGGCGACGGGAAATACCTCCTGCCCATCGAGGATGTCGTAGGCGCCGGGAATTATGTCGCCCTGAACAACCTGCCCTCGAACCTCATGGACATGCTGGACCGCCGGGACGAATGGGGCGATGACCTGGTCAGGCTGGCCGCGCCGCCCGGGTTGAAGACCATGACCTATGGCTGGGGTGAGCAGACCAACGCCTTCTACCGGTTCGCCGCCTGGCAGGTCACCGGCGACAAGCAGTACCTGGAGAGCATGTACGCCGACCAGATCCAAGATCACACCCAGCGCATGTACCTCCTCACCGAGGGGCACTGGTGGACCGACAGGGTTGACATGTTCCCCCTGCGCGAGCTTCAGAGGGCGCGCCTCGGCGGCATCGCCATGGTGCGGGTGTCCTTCTATCCGGGGAACACCGTTGGCTGGACATTCGAAGCCCCGGCCCGCGCATCGAGCGTGGCAATCCTCATGCCCGACGCCACTCCGGAAGGTTTCACCGCCATCGTGCGCAATCTCGAAAGCATGCCCGTCGAGGCCCGCATGACCGGCTGGGATGTCCTCCCCGGCGAATGGGATCTGGTCCGTGGCATCGACACCGACGGCGACGACCGTCCCGACGGTGACACGGAGAAGACGACCGTTCGTTTCGGCAGGAGCGAATCACTCGACCTCACCTTCCCGCCGGGGAAAAGCGCCATTCTCACCATGAAGCTCAAACGCGAGGGAACGCCCTACTGGAAACGTCCCGATATCGGCATCGATCCGGAGGACGTTCGCATCTCC
>CAYNWJ010000080.1:11318-12908 GCA_964400815.1 uncultured bacterium | reverse complement strand
ATCTCATAAATCATGGTTCAAACGGCGTACGGTCAATCATCATTCTTCACATCGGTGACACGCGATTCTGACAAGTATTCAAAGGTGTTTTTCATGCATGAATAGTTGATGCAATACCATCCGATATTTTAGCTTAGTAGGTTATCCAGCTAAGTCAGCATCCATATACATTGATCGCACCCTCTCCCGATACCCCCTCTCCCCCGGAAGGCAGAGAGGGATTCCGTTCCGTGGCGCCTTTCCTTCTCCCGATACGGGGGAAGGTGGCGCGAAGCGACGGATGGGGGCTTTGCAGAGAACAGCTGAACATGCTTTGCCTACTAAACTTGATACCCGGATTAGCTTATATGTTTTGTCCGGTGGTTTTTGGGGGATTGCCGGTATTCGTGCGGAGGTTTTCCGCGTAAGGGCGCGGGGCCGCTGCCATGACACGCGAACGTCGCCCGCATGCCAGATTTGTCTTGCGCCGCCATCACCCGATTATTAACGTAAACAGGTTGTTCCCACGCTTCACACAATGTGGAATGAACAGGCGGATTCATACCAGAAAAGGAAACGGCGTGAAGAGATTTTTAAGGATCATATGGCGTGTCATCAGGTTTTTCATCTTCGATATTTTCAGGTTCGCCTTCCGTATCACCGTAAAGCCGCTTGTGAGACTGATATGGCGCTTCCGGGTGTTCGCCGCCGGAGCGTTTCTTGCGCTTGGAGCAGTGTATGTGAGCCATCTCGGGCTCGCCTACACATCCACTGACGCGTTCTGCGACGCCTGCCACGTCCATCCCCATGTGACCTATTCCTGGAAGAAATCGCCCCATTACAAGAACAAGAGCGGTGTGGTTGTGCACTGCGTGGAGTGCCACCTGCCGGCAGGGGGACTGTATTACCTGACCGAGAAGGCGCGGCTCGGCATCCGCGACGCCTGGTCCACCGCCTTCAAGGACACCGACGCCATCGACTGGGACGCGAAATCCGTGCTCGAACACGCCGTGACATACACCTACGACAGTTCCTGCCTGCGCTGCCATTCCGATCTCTACAGCCTGGGACTCACCCCCAAAGGTGTTGAGGCCCACGAATATTACATGGAGAACACCGACCGGCTCCGATGCATCAACTGTCATCTCACCACCGGTCACTTCCATCCCGAACCTGTCGAGGAGGTGGACTACCTGGCGCAGGAGGAGGTGGAGATCCCCGATTACGGGCCTGACAGTGGTGAATTCGGCAATTACACGGAGCGCCTTCTCGAGACGAACGTGACCTTCAACATGATCGCCGTTCCCGGAGGCACGTTCGAAATGAGCAGCCCGCCGGACCAGCCGTTCCGCGACCCGGACGAGGACCCCGGACAGGTGGAGGTGGCCGTGGGGGACTTCTGGATGGGCGAGATAGAGGTGAGCTGGCGTGAATTCGACGTCTTCTACGCCATGACCTCCAACCGGGGCAAGAACGCACAGCAGGGCCCCGAGGCGGCGTCGGTCGAGCTCGCTCCCGATGAGACGGCGCTCGTGGACACAACCGTGGTGGACGCCATCACCGGACCGACACCTCCCTACGGTTCCCCCGACCAGGGATGGGGCAAGGGAC
>CAYNWJ010000080.1:0-11308 GCA_964400815.1 uncultured bacterium | reverse complement strand
CGGCCATCACCATGACCCACCACGCGGCGATGAAATACTGCGAATGGCTGTCCGAGGTCACCGGCAAGCGCTACCGCCTGCCCACCGAGGCCGAATGGGAATATGCCTGCCGCGGCGGCACACAGGGACCGTATTTCTTCGAGGGCGATCCGAAAAAACTGACGGCCGAATCGTGGATGAACCGTATGTTCGGCACCGACGACAGTATCATCGATCAATACGTCTGGTTCGACCGTAACAGCGGTTCCAGGACCCAGCCGCCCTATACCCTCGAACCCAATCCATTCGGGCTGCACAACATGCTGGGCAATGTCAGGGAATTCTGCCTCGACTGGTACGATCCCGACATCTACAGGACGTATGCCGGCAGCGGCCCGGTGACCGATCCGCGCGGAGCATCCGGCGGCAGGGAGCACGTGGTGCGGGGAGGGTCCTACCGCGACGATCCCGCCGACCTGCGCGCGGCCGACCGCGGCCACACCGAGCACGACCGCTGGCTTCTGACCGATCCCCAGTCCCCGAAAAGCATCTGGTGGTATTCGGATGTCAAGGACGTGGGCTTCCGGGTGGTGCGGGAGATGGATTGACGGAAAATCGCCGCGTACCGGTCTCATGGGAGCGGCAGCCCACGTGTCCGGCAATCCTCCGAAAAACCACATAAATATCTCATAAGATTATATATATTATTATTTTACATCCTATTATCATGCAAGAAATGCTTCCTTGAATACGTATCAGGATTGCTGGCAAACGATAATGGCGCTGATGGAAGAATGATGATTGATCTTCAGCCGATTGAACCATGATTCATGGGATGTATGGATTGACAGGATTGCAATCACGGTTCATCCGGTAATCCTCCAAATCCCGGTTCAGCAATTGAAAACCGCCGAAATAAATAGGTACGCCGGGAAACGGGGGATTGTCCGGAACCGAAGTTTCTGTTGTTTTTTTCATCGTTTTTAGCATATTGCAGTACTGCTGTTCCGGTATGAATGCCATCATGAATGAAATACAGGGGAGGCACACCATGTTGAGACAGTCACGACGGGCGTTCTTTGGCGCGTCCCTGGCGGGAAGCGCGCTGGCCATGTCGTCCTGCGGCGGCTCGAAACAGACCGTCACGGACGCGGAAATCCCCGTGCTTCACGACACCGCACCCGAAGGCGAACCGCTTCGCGCGGCGCTGGTCGGATGCGGCGGGCGCGGCACGGGAGCGGCTCTCAATTTCATCAAGGCGAGCCCGAACTGCGAAGTGGTGGCCCTCGCCGACGTGTTCCAGGACAGGATCGACAGCTCGCGAAAGAAGATTCTCGAAGAGGGCGGCCAGACTGTCCCCGAATCGAACTGCTTCGTGGGATTCGACGCGTACAGACGTGTGCTGGACCTCGACATCGATGTCTTCCTGCATGCGACTCCCCCCCATTTCCGCCCCGAACATTTCCGTGCGGCGGTGGACGCCGGCAAGCACTGCTTCATCGAAAAACCCGCCGGCGTCGATCCCCTGGGGATCAAGGAGGTCATCGAGGCCGGGGGCCAGGCCCGGACGAAGGGCCTCACGGTCATCGCAGGCACCTGCTGGCGTCATCACAAAAAAGTTATCGAGACCTACCGTAAAGTGGCGGAGGGGGCGATCGGGAGGCTCCTTTCGGCAAACGCATGGTTCAACGTGGGACAGCTCTGGTACCGCGAACGACAGGAGGGCTGGAGCGACATGGAGTGGATGATCCGCGACTGGGTGAACTGGTGCTGGCTCTCGGGCGACCATATCGTGGAGCAGCACGTCCACAATCTCGATACTGTCAGCCTGTTCCTGGGCATCAGGCCGGCGAACGCTGTCGGTTTCGGCGCCCGTCAACGCCGGGTCACGGGGGATCAGTACGACATGTTCGCCGTGGATTTCTCCTATGAAAACGGCCTCCATCTCACGAGCATGTGCCGGCAGATCGACGGATGCAGGAACAATGTGTCCGACTACATTACCGGAACGGACGGCGCAACCGACTGCCGTGGCATGATCTGGAATCCCGACGGCAGTGTGCAGTGGAACTTCGACGACGAGTTCCCGCCCGAGCGTCTCGCGGAAATGTACGGCGATCCCGAAGCGAAGGAAGTGCGTTCCATGTACGACCAGGAGCACGTGGACCTGGTAACCTCCATTCGCACCAGCGAGGCCCGCAACGAGATCGTCGATATGGCCGAATCGACGCTCATGGGTGTCATGGGCCGCGAATCGGCATACACCGGCCGGGAAACCACCCGTCAGCAGATGCTCGACTCCGACATGCGTCTGGGACCCACAGACTATTCCATGGGCTCATCTGATATCGCGCATGCAGTATCCGTCCCCGTTCCCGGCGCCACGGAGGCATGACATGGAACAGTGTGCCCCCGATGGAAACCACCGGAAGACACATGCTTTCCGGGCCGCACTTCTCAGTGCGATGGCGACCGCGTTCATACTTCTCGCCGCATATCCGGCCGGCGCGGCCTTCTCCCCCCTCTTCAACGGCGAGAACCTGGATGGCTGGGTGAATGTAAACTGCGCCCCGGAGACCTGGGCGGTGCGCGACGGCATGATCGTCTGCACCGGCATACCCAACGGCGTTCTCCGCACGGTGGACATGTACGAAAACTATGTGCTCGAGCTGGAATGGCGGCACCTGAAGGAGGGAGGCAACGCCGGACTGTTCGTCCATGCCGACGCCCTTCCCGCGCCGGGGATGCCGTTCCCGCGATGCGTCGAATGCCAGATCCTCGACGGCAACCAGGGTGACATGTTCGCCATCGGCGGCGCCATGCTGGTGCCGGACACCCCCCATCCGAAGGGGTGGACGCGCTCCCTGCCCTCCGAGGACCGCATGAATCCAACGGGCGAGTGGAACCACTACCGCGTGGAGAGCCGGTACGGCATGCTGACACTGGCGGTCAACGGGAAGGTGGTCACGCGCGCATACAACATCAATCCCCGGCGCGGCTACATCTGCCTGGAATCGGAGGGGAGCGAGATCCATTTTCGCAACATCCGCATCCAGGTCATGCCCTCGGACGATCCGCCCCGGTCCGCCCGTGCAGAGTTCGACCGCGGGTTCACCTCCCTTTACAACGGTGTCGATCTCAGGGGATGGAAGCGCGTCCCCGGAAACGAGGGCCACTGGACGGCGCAGAACTGGGTGCTCGACTATGACGGAAAAAGCGGGGCCGTCGACGATGACCGGCACCTGTGGACTGAGCGGTCGTACCGGGATTTCGAGCTCATCATCGACTGGCGGCAGAGCGCCGAACCGGTCGAAGAGTCGGTTCCGGTGATCTTGCCGGACGGTTCCGTGGCGAAGGACGGCGACGGCAACGACCTCACCGCCGCGGTCATGGACGCGGGCGACAGCGGGCTCTATCTCCGCGGTGTGGCGAAAAGCCAGATCAACATCTGGAACTGGCCCGTGGGGTCCGGCGAGATATGGGGGTATCGCACCGACGAGGCCATGGCTCCCGATGTCCGGCGCGGCGCCACACCGGTCATGAACGCCGACAATCCCCCGGGACGCTGGAACCGCTTCGTGATAACCGTCGAGAGCGACCGTGTCACCGTGGTGCTCAACGGCTCAACGGTCATCGACGATGCGCGTCTTCCGGGAATGCCGCGCGAAGGGCCCATCGCCCTCCAGCACCACGGAGATCCCATACAGTTCGCCAATATCTATATCCGGGAAATACAATGATGTGTTGAAAGTGTGTCGCGTTTCACCATGAAGGTGTTTGCCATTGTTCATTCAATATGAGTTTTTCAGTTCGAGGGAAGGAGAATCACAATGAAACGCCATTCTCGCCGTAAATTCTTCGGCAGCGCGGCGGCGGCCGGCTCGCTCGTGTGGTCCTGCGGTAATTCCACATCCAAAGTCGAGGCGCCGGAACTGCCCGAACAGGCGCCTGACGGTCCCGAACTGAAGGCAGGGCTCGTCGGATGCGGTGGCCGGGGCACCGGGGCAGCCATCAATTTCCTCCGGGCCGGGCCGAACCTGACGCTGCATTCCATGGGCGACGTATTCCAGGACCGCATCGACGGTTCCCGCAAGAAGATCGGCGAGGAGACCGGCGCGAGCGTTCCCGACGACCGGTGTTTCCTCGGATTCGACGCTTTCACGAAGGTCATCGAATCCGGTGTCGATATCGTGATCCTCGCCACCCCGCCCCATTTCCGTCCCGAGCATTTCGCCGCCGCTGTCGCCGCTGGGAAGCATGTCTTCATGGAGAAGCCTGTCGCGGTCGATCCCGTGGGCATCCGCTCCATCATCGAGACCGCAGGACAGGCCAGAACGAAGGACCTCTGCGTGGTCACCGGCACCCAGCGTCACCACCAGAAGCAGTATATCGAATGCTATTACCGCGTCCTCGACGGCATGATCGGCGACATCGTGGCCGCCCGCTGCTACTGGAACCAGCGCCAGCTCTGGTATCGCGAACGTCAGCAGGACTGGTCCGACATGGAATGGATGATCCGCGACTGGGTGAACTGGACCTGGCTCTCCGGCGACCACATCGTGGAACAGCATGTCCACAACATCGACGTCATCAACTGGTTCACCGGCAAACACCCCACGAGCGCCGTGGGTTTCGGCGGCCGTCACCGCCGTGTCACCGGCGACCAGTACGATTTCTTCGCCGTCGATTTCTCCTACGACGACGGCATGCACACCCTGAGCATGTGCCGGCAGATCGACGGATGCGCCAACAATGTCTCCGAGTTCCTCGTCGGCACGAAGGGCTCGACCAACTGCATGGACACCATCTGGGACCTGGACGGCAACGTGCTCTGGCAATTCGACGACACCGAAAAACCCCGGAGTCCCTACGACCAGGAACACACCGACATGGTCACCGCCATCAGGACGAGCGAGCCCCTGAACGAGGCGGTCGCCACCGCCGAATCGACCTTGTGCGGCATCATGGGACGCCAATCCGCCTATACCGGCAGGGAGACGACCTGGAAGGAAATGATGGATTCCGACATGCGCCTGGGCCCCGAAACCTATGCCCTCGGTCCTGTTGACCTTGCACAGTTCACGGTGCCGGTTCCCGGCGGGCAGGAGGCATGACAAAATATTTTCCTGGCGGGAGTTAGAAACGCGATATCTGTTTGACAGCGGCTTTGTGATTTTGTATATTTAAAATCTATCGGGAGCCAACGTAGCTCAGCTGGTAGAGCAGCTCACTCGTAATGAGCAGGTCACCCGTTCGAATCGGGTCGTTGGCTCCAGTTTTTTAAGTAACTTACGAAGTTTTTGGTTTTTTGTAGAATCCTCCATTATACGCATATCATACGCTGAATCTGCCTTTTTTCGGTTTTTTATTCCCTGCCTTTCCTCCAATACTTTTCTGCACAGACACAATCATCGCTTCACATTCCATCCTCGCCTGCGATATTACTGCCTGCGGCGATCTCTGTCTATGTTTTCTCTGTCTAAAAACTAATTAGAGATTTCGTTCCCATTTTTCTGAAAATTTGGCAAACGTAAAAGGTGAGCCGACAGTACCATCTCAGATCATCAGTCTAATAACGAAAGGAGATGGAACATGGCTCACTCTGATAAGCAAGATAGCGAACTGTACGAGATTTTCCAAGCGTCGAGTGAAGCCGGTGCGGATCCGTTCCAGAATCTGCTTCGACACCTTGTCCCGCAGCTTCTCGGAGAGGAACTGACGGCGTTTTTGCAGGCAGAGCCGTATCACGTCACGTGGATAACGCGGGGCGTTTCCCACATTCCCGCAGCATTGCAACTACCTGTGTGCGGCCCAATAGATTGATGTTAGAGAAAATTAGGGACGCAATCATCAATACACCTGCGGCAAATAATATTAATTTAATTAGGTATTTATATTATTTCGTTGTATATATTAGAAATTTTCATTGATTATAGCTATTCCTTTCTTCGCCAATATCAAAGTAATCTTAATATTTAAGGAGTAAATGTATGAAAAAAGTATGTATTGTTCTTTCCGGGTTCGGTTATTGGGGTGAGGAACTCGTCGGGCCGCTGGAGGTGCTTGACCAGGCTGGCTATACCAGTGTATTTGTGACGCCTAAAGGGAGACGCCCTCATGCCCTGCCACCGAGCATGGATGCATCATATATCGATCCTCCGCTCGGCCGTACCGTTGTATCGGAGGAGATGGCTGAAAAAGTAAAGAATCTTGATGCATCGTCCCGCCTTGACAATCCGGTTAGCCTCGCTGACATGCTTCCGGAACGCCCGTATGTGAGCGCCGCCGATTATCTCCACAAGCTGGAGGCATATTACCATGAGCTCGAAGCTGTGGAAGAGAAACTTGCAGAATATGATGCACTTCTCCTTGTCGGAGGGAGCGGACCTATTCTGGATATGGTCAATAACCAGCGTGTACACGATCTCATTCTCGCTTTTGTGAAGATGGACAAGCCTGTGGCTGCGGAATGCTATGGTGTCACCTGTCTCGCGTTTGCCAGGGATCCCCGTATCAGAAAAAGCATTATCCTCGGCAAACATGTTACCGGTCATCCCATCGAATACGATTATAAGGATGGAACAGGATTCCTCGGCGTCGATGTCAATATCGGTCCCCCGCCGTATCCACTCGAATACATCCTCCGTGACGCGGTCGGTCCTGATGGTCAGTATCACAGCAATGTGGGCAACAGGACATCGGTCATTGTCGATTATCCCTTTATTACAAGCCGTTCCACAGCCTCGTCGACGCTTTGTGGTGTAAAGCTGGTGGAATGTATCGAGAAAGGACTCAGGAGATACGGCTGGTAATGATTTGGGGTCAAACAGGCTTCAATCCGGACAAGCTTCTTTTCAAACATTTCATCTCTTGTCAAGCAAATGTCTGTTTCTTCTATCTTGTCAAGCAACTCGGGCGGTTTACTGCAATTCATGGTTCTCCCGAGTGAAATCAAACAGTATTTGCCGTATTCAATACCAATCCTTTTTTTACAAAGGAGATCCAATCATGTCCGATCTCAAAGAACGCATTCTGGAATTATTCAAGGGCCCGCGTCTGTCGGGTCTTGCCTCGATTACGAAGGATGGGAAACCGTGGGTCCGTTATGTGATGACGGAGGCCTCGGACGACATGACGTTCCGGTGTTCATCGTTTGTCAATGCGCGCAAGGTCGATCAAATCAAAAACAACCCCGAAGTACACCTTACCTGCGGCATCAACGATCCGACGGTGATGGAGCCGTATCTTCAGATTCAGGGACTCGCGGAGTTCGCCACAGACAGCGAAGCCCGTCACGACTTCTGGAGTGACCGGCTCAACATGGTCTTTAATGGCCCGGACGACCCGAACTACGGTGTCGTCATCATCAAAGCCTACCGCATCGAGTTATGGAAAGTCGGCTCCAAACCTGAAGTCTGGGAGAGTCAGTGACATTTTTGATGTCAGAAAACCGGTGTTTTCTTTCCATACGTTCAAACTGAAGATCGGCATTAAGGGGTATACTCTATGGCATCCAGAGTTTGGCATGCAGGAAACAGAAGTTCTTCCCCGAATACAAGTTATGTGGTAATGATGCTGGAGGCGTTCGAGGCTGCCGGTTTTGGTGAAATGATCAAACCGAATGACACGGTCGCCATAAAGCTCCACTGCGGGGAGTGGAACAACACCGCGTATTTGAGGCCTGTTTACGCTCGAGCATTGGCGGACAGGATCAAAGAGCTGGGAGGGCGCCCCTTTGTTACGGACACCACCACCATGACCTACGGCCCTCACAACAGCCGGGCGTCCGAACTGGATATCCGGATGACAGCCGAGCGGAACGGTTTCACTTCGGCGGCGTTGGGCTGCCCGTTTATCGTTGCAGACGGATGGAGCGGAACTGATGATGTGATCGTCGATCTTCCGGAGGGATATATTCTGAAGGAGGCGTATATCGCCAAGGCCATCGCACATGCAGATGTCCTGATTGCTCTGACACATTTCAAGGGACATCCCCTGGGTGTTGTCGGCGGCGCCCTGAAAAACCTGGGTATCGGCGCTCAGTCTCAAAGAGGCAAACATAACGTGCATCTGGGCGGCCATCCGAAATATGGGCTTGGCGCCGCCACGGATTTTCATCCCGAGCGCTGCAAAGGCAAAAAGTGTCCGGTGTGGGAGCTCTGCGACAACTGCTGCCCGTACGGCCTGTTCCATGTCAAAGAGGATACCATCGAATGGGAGCGGGATAAATGCACTGGCTGCATGGGACATCTTGATATCAATACATGGTGCGGGGTCCTCGATTTTCCCAGAGAGCCCTTTGAGATGTGTCAACCGGCCATTGCCGACGCCTGCCTGGCTGCGATAAAAGCGGTCGGGAAGGACAGGGTGGGGTTCATCAACATGGCCATCGACCTGACTCCCATGTGTGACTGCCTGAGCTTTTCCGACACACCAATTGTTCCCAATCTCGGGGTTTTTGCCGGAACTGATCCCGTGGCTGTCGACAAGGCAAGCCTCGACAAGGTCAGGGACGCGCAGGGGATTCCCGGTTCCATTGCCGAGGATCGCCATGTAGCCGACTCCGGCAAGAAGAAATTCGAAACGGTCTCTCCTGTTCATCCGGGAATGAGCGAGGATGTCCAGATCAACACCGGCGAGTTGATAGGGCTGGGCAGCAGGGAGTATGAATTGCTGACGGTCGAAACGCCGCCGGAGAAGTTTTTCGGTTTTTCTGCCGACACCAGGCCGCTCGAACAGCGTTACGCGAGTCTGTATGCAAAAGAAGTTCCCTTCCCCTTTGACCGTTATGACGGAAAGGGGTTCAAGCGGGCGGATGAAGCAGACTACGATTCGTTGAAGTGAAGATGAAGACGGTCCTTCAGGCAGACGATCCGTTTACATGACAAGAAGATAGATACTATCGAAAAGGGATCTATGAAATGGAGAACGACTGGATACGCAATATGACGGACACCGTGGTACAGGTGTCCGTACTGGACGCGTTGTTGGCGAGCCAGTTCGACGGATACCTGCCGTGCGGTGAACTGCTGAAATACGGTGACCTCGGTATCGGGACGTATGACCGGATGGACGGGGAAATGATTATATTGGACGGCAATCTTTATCAGGCCAGGGCCGACGGCAGGGTTTATGCGCCCGATCCTGACATCCGCACGCCGTTCGCTTCGGTATGTCGTTTCCATCCGGACCGGACATGGCCGGTCACGGAGTCCACTGATCTCGACGCCACGAAGAAAATGATCGACGAGAAGGCGCCGAACCAGAACGTTTTCTGCGCCATTCGCGTGGATGGATCCTTTTCGTACGTGAAAACACACGCCTTGCAGATACAGAACAAGCCGTATCCGCCGACAGCGGAAGTGGTACAGGGCGTTGTGCATCGTGAAATGAAGGATGTGTCAGGTACCATTGTCGGATTTCGGAGCCCGCCATTCGTCAGAGGAATTGGCGACCCGGGATATCATCTGCACTTCCTGTCGGACGACAGGGCGCAGGGCGGGCATGTCCTGGCATTTGTCATGGAACGGGGCGAATGTGCTATCGACATTTGCAGTAATTACCACATAATTCTGCCTGATGATGGCGCCGCCCTGGCAGATATCGATCTGAGCAAAGACTGGGTCAGTGAATTCGAAAAGGCTCTCTCCAAAAAATAATCGCCCATATCCGGGAATTTCAACGAAGGAGAAGCGTATATGCCATTTTCGCTGGGGCTACCCACCCGGGAAGGCAATATCGAGAACAGCCTGAAAGAAACCCTGGATTCGATAGACGCCCGATTGACATGCTTTCGTGTAAACTCCCGGGGAACCCGGTGGGAGCCTCTTCAGGCCCTGCGACCTGAAGGTCCCCCGCTTCGCCCTTCGGATTTTTCCATAGTCGCCGTCCACGACCCGGCCCGCGACCGCATGCGCCTTTCATGGCAGCGGACTTTTCTGGAGCCGTTGACCGCCACCGTCAATTTCGACGAAATTATAGCCGGTAACGAAGGCTATATAACCGGCCCTGACATAGCGTTGGGCTCACGGCCTGCCCGGCCCATGGAGTCCGACCGCCTGACCGCTGTCCGCCGCCAGCAATATATGCTCCATCCCCATCTGCTCACAGGGGATGCGCTCCGCCGGCAGGAGGACACGGGGCAGCAGGTCCTTCGATATGCGGGCAGCCGGGACTTTGACGGCGTTTCTTTCGAGGTGATTGAAATTGATTCCTTTCCCCGGCCGATTCAGCTTTTTATAGATATCGACGCGAAAAAAATAAAACACCTTGTTACCCGGGAAAACGACTTTCCCTGCGGCGATATTGAAATCGCCGTGACGTACTCGGACTGGCGCAGCTCAAGCGGACCCGCCTTTCCATACCAGGTTGATCTGAGCCGGGAGGGCGTGGTCATACACAGCGAAACCCGCGAACTGGTCGAAGTGAATCCTCAACTGGATACAGATCTTTTTGTCCTGCCCGAAACACTGCCATACGATCCCGAACGGGCCGAGCGCGGCGCGAAAAATGCGCAGTGGATTCACCGCGCCCTGGGCATGGGTGCGCCGATCATTCTCGATGCGGGAGAGGTGACGCCTGTACAAATTGCTCCCGATGTTGTGACAATCGGCGGCGGCATCCATCATTCACTGGCCGTCGCGCTCGACTCCGGGGTGGTTGTCGTCGATCCTCCGCAGCATGAGGATCGTTCCCTGGCGGTAATCGAGGCAGTCACCAGAAGATGGCCGGACAAGCCGATCACGCATTTGATCCTGACCCACCACCACCACGACCACAGCGGCGGGATCAGGGCCTACGCCGCAATCGGCGCTGAACTTATCGTGGCGGAAGGCGATCGCGATTTCATTGTTCAATGCCTCAACCGGCCCCATACAATCAGCCCCGACACGCTGGCCGCAAATCCAACGCGCCCGACGATACACACTGTTGGCGACAACTGCCACCGTTTGGGCGATGGTGCAATGGAAATCCACCGGATTTCATCGCCCCACTCAGCCGAAGATCTCGTCGTGTATGTCGCGAGCGTCAAGCTGCTGTTCAACGCGGACCTGTTCAACCCGGGCCTCGTTCCACACGGCTCCGCGGCGCCACCTCATTGGGCGGTCTATTCCCGGGATTTCCGGAAACAGATAGAGGCGCTAAACCTGGATATTGAGATGCTGTTGGGCGCGCACGGCGTCCCGGAAGGCGGGCCGTATCAGGAACTAATCGACTTTACGGAATCCGGGTATCCAGTTTGATAGGCAACACATGATTCAGCAGCTCTCTGCGAAGCCCCCTTCCGCCGCTTCGCGCCACCTTCCCCCGAAGCGGGAGAAGGAAAAGC
>CAYNWJ010000079.1:0-12928 GCA_964400815.1 uncultured bacterium | reverse complement strand
ACGACCTGAGTGCGATCATGAGATGGTTTTTACAGAAAAAATGGGACTTGACTGAAAACGAAGGTCCTTTTACAAAAGAATTTTTAACAAATTTCACAAAAGATCACCCTGAAATATTTGATAATTTCAAGGATAATTCTGCATTACACATTCAGTCCATTAAAAACAACGATTTGTCAACTGAAAATCTAAATGATATCATAAATATACTCATTAGTAGATTAAAACAAACTCTTCCTGGGAATGATAGTGCTTCACAATATCACAAATTGATTGTAGGCATACTAGAATTAATTTTCTATCCTAGCATCACTTCACCACAAATTGAACAAGAAATTCATGATGGCAGAAAGAGAATAGATATAACATTTGATAATGCTGCTACATCTGGTTTTTTTTATAGGCTTCACACAACATATAAAACTCCTTCACAATTTATTTTTATTGAATGCAAAAACTATACAAAGGATATTAAGAATCCTGAAATTGATCAATTATCTGGGCGTTTTTCACTTAATAGAGGGAAATTTGGTTTAATTATTTGCAGATCAATTGATAATATTGGGTCATTTATATCGAGATGCACTGATACTTATAAAGATGATAGAGGTGTTGTAATTCCTCTTACGGATGTCGATTTGATCAAGATTCTTTCACAAATCGAGAAAGGCATTGAAAATCCTGGCGAACAATTATTAAATGAACGATTTAGACAAATAGCATTAAATTAAAAAACCCGCGATCTCTCGCGGGCATCCAACACTTCCCCAACTCTCTCATCAATCTCTTCTCTTCACTTCATTATGGTGGAGGGGGGCGGATTCGAACCACCGAAAGCTGAGCTAACAGATTTACAGTCTGCAGGCGGCTCCCACAACCCCTTTATTATTGGGCCTCCCCGGACACTCAGCTACGTTATCATGGCTAAATATAGTGCACAATGCGGGTAAAACGTAGCTGAAAACGTAGCTGTGATTTTCTGAAGATTATCCCTCTAAAACTGGCATGAGAATCAACGGCGAGGCCAGGCGGAATTGCCGTCCGGTGAAGAGCCATGTTAGCATTCATCTTTGTTCCCATATCAAGTCACACGCCCAGTAAATTGCTTCCGGGTATTCATCGCAATTAAGTACAAATCACTGCCCTCTCGCTACGGACCTAAGCATCGTCCGGCCATCTCTTTTTGACACAGTTGCGAATTCGCATGATACGTAAGCGGTTGACGGTTTCTACTGGGAAAAACCACTCAGGAAGCTCCCAAGTCGTCAAATTGCTTGTGTGCTTGTAGCCGAACGTCACCCCTGCATTCCTGTTCACTCCCACAGAGCCCTTGCTTCAGCAACCAGTCGTTCGACCTTCTCAAGACGGCTCTTCAAGTCTTTGGCCAAAAGTCCCGCAATACCATCAAGTTTAGGGAATGGGAGCATCAAGAAATCCCCACGACTGACGCGGTATCGACTCGGAGTTGCACCTCTCCCTTTGGAGTAAACGAGATCCCGATAGGTCTTGGTTCGTAGCACGGCCAACACTGATAGAGGATCAATGCCTTCATTCACGCGGAGTACGTGGAACTCCGGAGATGCGATGGTAGGCTTGGCCGTCTTCGGGCAAAGAACAACTTTGCGGTTCGCTATGGTTGGACCAAGGCGGGCAAAAAGAATGTCATTCTCCTGAACCCTGTAGAACGTACCTTGAAGATCTTTTCCCAACTCTGTTCGAGTTTGTACTACCTTTAGAGGGTTTGCCTCAAGATCATCGATGCGGATCAAATCAAACTCAACGTCAGGCGAATCCTTTGCCGGATTTACCTTTTCTTCGACAATGCTTCCAATGTCGGAGATGGTTTGTCCTACAAAAACATCTTCCAGCCACAAGGCTTTGTACCTTTCCGGATTCAGTGGTCCGTCGATGTGCCCTTGGTCGATTACGAAAGCATTGGCGCGGGGCATCTTAAGCTCAGTGACGCCCATAGCCGAAAGGACTGTCTCGTCAATTCCTCTGAAGTCGGTCACCGCAACAGAGGTAAACGAGCGTCTTGGGGAGTATGTGAGAGGCGATTCAATGAACTTCTGGCATTGCTCCGCAACTGAATCCAGATCGGTGTCGCACTTGCGCCCCGTTGTATCGTAACCGATTTGATAAGGAGAGCACATAAGAATACGTTCATCTGGTGCGGGAGGCCCGACATCTTTGCGTCTACGCACGAATACAATACTGGTTTTGACGCTCGTTCCAAAGTGGGTGAATGCCCCGACAGGCATGCTGACAACGCACAACAGCCGAAAGTGTTCGTTGAACCACGATCGGACGTAATCCAACGATTCGTTCGTGAGGATACTATCTGGCACAACGATCGCCGCTCTTCCCTCCACGGGCATCAGGAAGCGCCAGATTCGCTCAAGAAAGAGAATCTCGATGCGTTGTGTATTCCGGGTCTTCTTTTTTCCCCCGGATTCCTGTTGCGCCAGATCATACTCGCTGAGATAAGGGCGCTCGGCCTTATCGAGGGCTGCCCCGAAAGGTGGATTTGTAAGGATCAGCGAGAATCGCTCGTCGGCGAAGTTGCGGTTGATCTTTGTGATCTTCGCGGACTTTTCCAGTGAGTCATATCCGATGACGTTTGAATGGCCATCGTCGTGAATGATCATATTCATTTTCGCTACGCGTGCTATTTCGTCATTAATTTCAATCCCGAAAAGCTTGTCCTTAGCAAAATCATGCCAGTGTGCATAGTGCTCTGCAGAGCCGTCAGCGTAGTACTCGGTCGCTTCGTTTCGAACAGCATCCAAGGCGTGTAGAAGAAAGCCCCCTGATCCACATGCGGGATCAAGGACGATGTCGTCATTTGTTGGTTTGAGGACATTAACGCAGAAGTCAATAAGCTCTCTTGGCGTGAAGTACTGGCCGAAGTCGCCTTTGAAGAACCCATCCATGAATTGCTCAAAGGCCAAACCTTTGACATCGAGATCGGTTGCGGAAAGATTAATGCTCTCCATGTGCGAGACCACTGTGACGAGTGTAGCGTCCTGCACCTTGATGGTCTCAGTGAAGACATCTGGATCGCGTTTCTGCTCTGTCTCGTAAAGGTCTTGAATTCGACCAGCGAGGGATGTGCTTGCCTCGTGGGTTTTAATCTGGAATTGATATGGCTCGCCGTTCTTACGTTTCTTCTTCTCGTCACTTATCTTCACGAAAATGATCTTGCAAAGCTCGCTGAATGCTGTGGGCGGCGACAACCGGCCACCTCCCCATAGTGTCTGGTGGCATTTCCGAATTGCCGATATAAGGTTTTCTTTGGAGACAGGGGCAATATCCAGATCGCCTCCCTTATAGTACTTATACTCTTGAGGTTTGCCATACCGGATTGGAATGTCCGCAATGATATTCTTGTCCCGTTCGAGCACTCCATATGCTTCGGTGAAATCGAGAGAGCGGCGGGTCAGCCCTGCAACAACCATTACGTAGCTTGCTCGAAACTTCGCCCATGTTCCGTTACCACAAACTTGCTCGACCGCTTGTTCAAACTCGGCGTCCGAAACACCATCTTGCTTACATTCGATGACCGCGTACGGCTTCTTTCGCTCCTCGTCGCGGAACACGACGAGATCAGCACGATCAGAAGGAGTGCGGTCAGGTACCGTGATTTCTATCCCTATCCGCCGGGCATCGTATTGGTACCGATAGATCAGTTCCGCCCAGAATTCTGCCCGCACTTGTTCCTCAGGGTCGGAGTAAACTTCAGTGTGTTCCACCGGATGGTATGTAATATACTGGCGACGACCACGGGACGTAATTTCCACGAGCCCTTCTTTGATTGCGCGATCAAGATAACTCATAGTCTGTTCTTTCCTGTTTTTTCTTGTCAGCGAACAATATAATTAGACTGATCCGCATAAGATGTGAAATTTCTGGTCTCTGCCCATATAAGACACCTCTCAAAGTTCGTCCATAGGACTCCATACGCAGGATGGCCCACGTTTGAGGACATATTAGTCAATTTCCCCCAACCCCAGCCTCAGCCCCGTCACATGCTCCGCCGTCTTATGGAAGTACCCCTCCGTCACGTTGATCGTCGAGTGATCGACCAACCGTTGCACTTTCCAGAGCTCCATATGCTCGCCGAGCAGGGTGATGTAGGTGTGCCTGAGATCATGGGCGTGCAGGTCCCCCCTGCCGATCTCAATGAGCCATGCCTTGATCCATCTCGACAGCGTGTTGGGATGACAGGCGTGAAGCGGCTCCTCTCCCCCGCGGTTCTCAAGGAACCAGGCGATGTTCCCCCGGACGGAGAATAAATGTCTCGTGCCGTCGTACAAGAATATCTCGTCGTCCGGTATTGGAACCCACATCTTGCGCTGCTGGCGGTGCTTGGCGTTCATGACGAGTATCTTGCCCCCGACAAGATCGATGTCGTCCCGCCTGAGCGTGAGAATCTCGATCCTCCGGCGGCCGGTGAGGGCGAGTATCTGAGCCAGCTTCTTCCCCGGTGCGTTCTCTGAATTTTCGACCGTCACGAGGAACGTCTTCAGTTCGTCCCTGCTCAGAACGTTGGTGTGGCGTGATTGTTCCTCTATCCGGGCGAACTTGGCGAATGGATTCCGGTCGATGAGGCCGTCGTCCACGAGACGCGAGAAAACGCCCCGAAGGTGACGTCCGGTCTTGTTGACGGTGGCCGGCGAGTTTCCGATGTCGAGCAGCCTGGTCCTGACGAGGAGCCAGTCGGATTTTTTGATGTCTTTGACCCGGTATTCCGGCCCGAGCACGGCGATGAGGTGATCGAGGGCGATGCGATACTCCCGGATCGTCCCTTTCCGGCGGCGTTCTGCTTCAAGCCGGTTGAGCATGTCCGTCCTGAGCCATGAGAGCGTGCCGATGTCGCCGTTGCTCTCCGGCGACGGGATCAGGCCGATGGATTGGAGGAAGATGCGCTCCGCCTCCTCTTTCGGATGGTCGGCCACGGACAGCCCGAGCACACGGAGGGATCGCTGCATCCGGCCCCCGTCGGTGTACCAGGAGGCCCACCACCAGCGGGAGTCCTGTCGGGTGTAGAGTGTTGGTTTCTCAGCTTTCATCGTCATCGTCGAGCAGGTTGTCAGCGTGGTTCTCTATGGAGTCTATCTCGGATTCGGAAAGGTGGTCCGGGTCGATCATGTGGACGGCGGCGGCCCCGCAGAAATGACAGGTGAGCGGGAAGTGGTTGATGTAGAGCAGCCAGAAGTAGGTGTCCAGCTTGCCGCACTCCCGGCAGATGCAGAGCTCGTTCCGCGGGTTCCCCCGGACGTACTCGCGCTTGATGAACGGGCGCCCCATGTGATACCAGCTTTCGAGCTTCGTCATGAGCGTCCGCCCGGCGTAGAGCTTCCAGGCGTAGATGTGCTCCTTGCAGAGCGGGCACTTGCCGCTCCGGGTGAAAGGCTTGGGGAGCGGCCGGTTGCAGTAGGGGCAGATGTTGTTTGTGTTCATGAATAGTTTGTGCAGAATAATCAAGAGGAGTTTTCTACAATCTCTGCTTTGAGCACAGTAAATGAAGCTTTCAGTACATCCTGATCAATATTAAGTTCAACATTATATTCCCCAGGAATTTTAAATGGAAAGTTTAGTAAATTAATTATCACATTATATTTATTTCTTTTTCCAACATCACAGGCCGGAATTGTTCTTTCAGAAATCAGATCACCATTCGGCTCGAATATTTTCAATATTACTCTCTCTGGTGTTGAATCAGACTCTCCATGAAAGAAAAGGCATAACGATGGATGTTTATATGGGAATCGTTCTGCATCAATCACAATAATGTCATCAGAATATAATCCGACAATAAGAAGTTTTCCGCTTGTTTCAATACGAATATCATCACAAACTATAAATTTTTCTATAGAAGCTGTCATGCCGTTAGTTCCTCCATGGAAACTTCAAGGGCTTGAGCGAGTTCTTTGAGATAATGAACCGAAATTTTCGGATGACGTACACTTTCCCATCTGCTTATTCTCGGTTGAGTGACTCCTGTCATTTTGGCAAGATCAAATTGAGTCATATCTCTTTTTATTCTGTAATACTTGATAGGATTGACATTGCCGGCCTCAAATTCACGCTCAATGTTATCCATGAGTTCTTTACCGAATTCCTCGTAATGCTTGACGAATTCAGGATTTGCAAACCACTTTTCAATAATATCATTGTCTACTGGTTCATTAATGATATCGACGGTCTGGCAATACCTTGTGCCAATGATAGAGCGTGAAGTTTCCGATGGGATGTTCACGTGAAACTCATCTGTCGTTACAGGAAAAACGAGAGAAGCGGCAACCGAAATTCCTGCTGTTATACCCGCTGCTTTGCCGTACATGGTATCTGTTTCTCTCATGACGCTTCCCACCTTACAATTTCTGGATTGAATTGATACTGCTTTTTCACGTTTGTTATGAAATCCAAATATCGAATGTTGATATCAGAACGCCATGAAAAATGTAAATCAGGATCGTCGTAAGGACGAAGATCAAGGTAAAGATAGACGTTCCTGTTGAGGTCTGTGTCGTTGATAAAAAACAATCGATAATGTGTGTGAGGCTCTTTCTCAACCATGGGGTAATATTTCGCCCAATAAATGACATGCTTATATTGTGGTTTCTGAAAAGATTTAACCGGACCCACTTTAATGTTCGATTGTTCTTTGGATGCAGGGTCTTTCTCAAGATGAATAATTAGACGATATAGCTTCGCCGCAGTCTCGATATCATCTTTCATCAACTCATCGAGTTTGGTTAAAACGGAGGGATGGCCGTAAAAGTGCTTTGGTTGCGTCATGAATATACCATTTGTGGTATATGGTGTCAAGGTAATAATTCATTAACAGGCAATAAATCAATATATTGAGTGTTATTACAATGTTATATACTATATGTTGGAGCGGTCCTCTCTCCCCGCCCACCACCAACACGGCTCGTGGGCTCATTGGGAAGCAGGGAGAGGGAAATCTGCACGAAAGAGAGACCAGACTCAAACCAGTGAGTCTGCTTTTATCCAGCCGCTTCTGCCATTTTCAGGGTTGAGTATTCTAAACCATCCACCTTCTTTCTCGACAATGGTGAATTCAATACCCCGATTTATTTTGAACATGATCCCTGACATCTCATCCGGCAATTCGAAAATTGTCAATTCCCGAGGTGCGATTAAAGTAGATGTTTTCTTGTCAACGTTTTCCGCCACATCTTTCCCGCAGTAACGACAGACAACAGCTTCCCTCTTTATGTATTCTGCACAGAAAGGACATTTCTTGAAATGCGAGAGTGGTTTGTCTCCCGGAACAACAAGCATTATCAAAACGCCGAGTGGCCCGAAAAGAAAACCGAGCACAAATCCCGTGCCTCCTCGGTATTTGTTTTCCCCTATCATGGTAGAAAGGACGATAGATATGATGTAAATGAGAATAAACGCGATGCCCATGTTTCACCAATTTGCAATATAATTATTTGATTTGATTCATATATCCAATTGTATTTTTGAAATACCTTTTATCAAGAAGAAAGGCATTGATTTTGCTGAGATATTGAATTAGATCGTCATTCGTGGGGTTTTTCTTGCTGAGATATTTTTTTGTATCTGCAACTTTCACACTGAACATAGCTATTGCTTTGCCGCTCTTGTCCCCCAAAACAGCTGATGTTTCGTCCAAGTTTGCATTTGAATGTTCGTTCGCGGCACAACCTGCCTCTAAAACCTTAATCAAATCGCCACCATTTTTACTGTTGCCCGGAGCGAATCTAGCAGTATAGCCGATGATCATTGAACGCACTCCGCCTTTTGCTTTTCCATCAGCTATTTTAACCGATTCTACATCGACATTGATACTTTTTAAGGCATTTTCGGTTAGCTTTGCAATGCTATTGTCATCAGAATATGCAATTGAGCATATAAAGAGATTCAAAACCATAACTACTAACATCTTACGCATTACACTCCTCCTCAAAACTTCCCATTCTGTTGTGGCATCCATCGCACGATCTTGAAGACCTTCGCCTCTTCGATCGGCACGAGCTCTTCCTCATAAGCCGGATTTGACGGCACCAGCCGGTAGTGCTTGCCGTCCCCCGCCAGCATCACCTTCCTGATCTTGTACCCCCCATTCCATCTCACCACGCCGATCCTGCCGCCGCGGGCGATGATGAATTCCCTCTCCGGGTTGATGTAGAGTACGTCACCCGGCTGCAGGTCGTCCCCGACCATCGAATCTCCCGTCACCCGAATAGCGAAGACATGCTTCCCCTTCAGCCCGAGACGCGGCGCTGTCTCCTCTCCGTAGCCCGGCGGGAAGTTGTCGATCCACTCCTTCCAATCCCCCGCCGGAATGGAAGTGAGCAGCGGCACGGTTTCGTCGCTCACCGGCCCGAGAAAGGTCACCTCAGAAGTTGATGTCGCCTGTCCCGGTTCGAACGGTCCCTGGGGAGCATCAGAATCGATGTGATGCTCGGGATGCTCGGGGACGAGAGACCAGTTCTCTTGGGTGAGGCCGTCGAGAATATGGCCGGGGGTGACGTCAATGCCGTGAAGAGTTAGGGCGTGACTCAACTTTTCAGCGTAACCCCAACCAATATCCACACCTTTTTTACCTTTGCCCTTTAGCAATGCAGAAACATCAGAAGGTGCCACGCCCATATCTTCAGCAAGTTGTTTTTTAAGGTATTTGCCGTTCTCTTTAGCCTTGATGGCCTCGTAGCAGACAGCCACTATCTCACAACTTTTATTCATAAATTACTCCACACCCTAAATAATTACTTGACAAATTTAGGGTGCACCCTTATATTACGTCCATCAATTAATTACTTCAACTTCACCCCGAGGCCCTGATGAGACACGAATTCAACACTACCAGATTCCACACCGGTTTTTTCCGTTTACGGCCAAGCTCTCCAGCGGTTTACCGCATGAAGAAGAGACTGCTTGATTTCTCCAACAAGTGTCTTTCCCGCTTCGGCCTCTATCTCAGTCCCAAAACGCTCGAAGCTATGAAGGAATGCGTCTACCAGTCGCTTTTCTGCACCCTCTTTGAGATTGCCGTCCAGGACGACCCTGACGAGAGAAAGCGCCTCGCCGATAATCTGGTTGTCAACCACCGGCCTGAACCGGAGGGCATGTACGTTGAGCTTCTGGATAAAATCAAGAATGCCGGTTTCGGTCTCAAGATCGCTGTTGTCGATGATGGTGGCAAGCCGGTCATGAAAGGCAAACTGTTTTTCCAGACGGAATTTCCGACGCCAGACTCCGTCAGCGAGTTTTGCCGTGACTACTACAGTAACGACGGAAATGACGACGGGAATGACGATGTCGCTGAAGAAGAACCAAATGTAGTCATTGCCCATATCTATTCCAAGAACGCACGCACAAGCATAATTATCAATTAATTACTTCAACTTCGCTCTTTGAAAACCAAATAACGCGCCGGGAGGGGAACACCTTAGTGAGCTATTCCACCGTTAGGCGTCGTCGCCGCCGGTCAATGCTCCCACGAGGGTTATCGGGACCATGTGAAGCGCGCTGGTGTCCCGGCCCCACCGTGTTGTGGCACGTTTGGGCTCGAATCCCTGTTGCGAAGCAGGGTTGTTTCCCCTCCCCGGCAAACATCAATTCTCTCCTGACCGGACTACCCCGCTGCCACAACAGCGGCACGCTGGTTGAGAAGGTTCAATATGGCTTTCAAGGCCGGAACCTCCTTTGAGAGGATTGATGACAGGAGGGGGATAGCCTCCCCCTCCAAAGGCAATAAGTAATTATTCAAATAACCCCAATTGTTCACCTCAGTCAAGGGAAAAAACGATGAAAGTCAACTTCGAGCTCAAACGCCGGATCATGGAAAAGTTCGGCACCCAGCGGAAGTTCGCGGAAGTCGTCGGCTATCACGAGTCCCACCTGTCCGAGGTCATTCGGATGCGTGAAGACCCCGACGACGAAACCAAGCGGCAGTGGGCCGACCTGCTCGGCGCTTCCGTCGAGGAGCTGTTCGGAGAACCCGTCACCTGCTGAAAACAAAAAAAGGCCCCGTGCGGGAACACGGAGCCGGAAAGGAGCAAAAGATGTCAAACGCACTGGCAATGTGTGATCCCAACGATCCCCTGTCAAGGGAAAAGTTCGATCCCCCCGGCTTCACTTTCACCGATGACGAGGTCGTGACCGCGGCCGAGAGAATCGTCAACGGTTTTTCATTGAGCACCGATGTTGTGACCGGCCAAACCCACACCAACTGAGAGAGATCGGGAGGGACACACCCTCCCCAGAGAGGAAGGTTGCATCCATGAACAAGGACGAGATCATCAAAAAAGCCAAACGGGAATACTCCAGGCGCTACCGGGAGAAGAACCGCCAGAAGATCAGGGAATACAACCGCCAGTACCGTCGCGAGCACAAGGAACAGCGGGACGAGTACAACAGGCGTTACTGGCTCAAAAAGGCCAGACAGTATGGCATTGTCGATGCTCATGAACCCGCCGATTCCGATTACAAGGTGCTTTTCGTTACCCAGAGCAATCTGTTCGTGACACTCACATTCCGGTTCAATCCCCTCGAGTTCGCGCATCCCTGTATCCAGGGCGCCTACGAGGCCCAGCTTCATTGTGTTGAAAAAAACACCGGCGTCTTCATCGTGCTCGGCGTGGTGGGCGTGAACGAGACCATGCTCGATGACATCGAACCGCAGTTGAAAGAGGTCGTTGACAGCCGCATTCACGCTGTCGGCGTCTCCCGGTAACAGAACAGGAAATCATAGGTCATGAAGTCGATTTCAACGAACAGGTCTTGGACTCTCACGACAGGATACCCGTCTCGTCCTGCGCTCCATTCGAGTGACTCGACACGGTCTTTCAGATGCTCGGCTTCCTCATTCGACATGAACGGCATTTCGATTCTCCCGGGGGATTGTTGATGTATCGTCAGCGCGAATATTACTCCACGGCTGATATAGCCCGCATGATGAACAGGTCCGTCGCCACCGTCAGCCGGTGGTGCGCCGATGGCCGCATCAAAGGCGCGTTCAAGGACCCCGGCGGCAACTGGCTCATCCCGATCGATTCCCCGAGCATCCTGCCCCCGACGGAACCCCGGCGGCGTCCCGCCCCGAAACCGGCGCCCGATCCCCTGACGGCGTTCCGCAACCTCTACAGTCTGAAAATGCACGATTCCACATCAGAAAAACAAGATAATCTCGAACCAGTTTTGAATGAGAGCGAGACAACATGAAGACCTGTGTCGCAAAAGTTCAGAGTCCCCTGTCCGAAATCCTCCACAAGGCGTTCATCGACGATCCCCGCCCGGACACCCCGACCGTCAAGGCTCTTTCCCAGGCGCTCGACATGCACTGGAACACCCTGTACAAAGTCTTCCGCGGCGAACAGCGGTTCGTGCTGACCCCCGAAGAACTGCCGGACCTGTACCAGAAGCTCGGCCGGCCGCTCGACATGCTGAAGTGGCTGGTGACGAAGTGCGACCCCTCATGCCGGGTGATTCGCATGATGGCAGCCGCCGGCCTCGATGGAGAAGTCGTGGACGAGAACGAGAACATCGTCATGAAATCGGCCGAGGCGATCAAGGGAAACCGCGCGGCGATGGAGGATGGCCGGTGGGATGAATCGGAGATCAAGGCGCAGATCGACATCTACCTCGACATCATCGCCGAGGCGAATCACGCCATACAGGAACTCGAAACCATCAGGAGACAGCGCAATGACCGAGAGAGAGCAGAGCGCCCTGTTGGCCCGAAACTATGACCGCAACTGGCGGATGTTCGACGCCCTCACAGGCGATCATCCCATGCTCGCCGACATACGTGAGCTCGACTGGTATCCGCCGCACCCGAAACGGAGGCCCCGCGTGAAGAATATCGTACCGTGGTTCACCCATACGCTGGTAGTCGGCGCCATCATAGCGGCGGTCTGCTTCGCCATCGTCATCATGAAAGGAGGCTGACATGTTCGACGGCGGAACCTATAACGACAGAAAAGACCGGACCCGGCTGAAGTCACAGCTCGACCGGGTGTTCTATCTGATGAAAGACGGGAAGTACAGGACCCTCGATGAGATTCAGGGCGAAGTCGGCGGCTCGGTTCCGGCGGTGTCCGCCCGGCTCCGTGACCTGAGAAAGAAGAAGTTCGGCGGATTCATCGTTGAGAGGAAACGCCGAATCGGACAGAACGGCCTGTTCGAGTATCGCCTGATTGTTCGAAAGGAGGTGAAAGAGCCTGAGCAGATCGAAATCTTCGCATAAAAAAGACCGGCCACGGGAGAGAGTCCATGACCGGCCAAAACCCACAACAAACGAGAGAGATGCGGGAGAGAACCGCACCCTCAACACAAGGAGTATAGGTCATGTATGAAACACTGTCAAGAGAAATCGAAAACGAACCCGATCCCGCCGAGGACCGCTATCGATACCGGGCAATCGACATCATCCGCTCGATGCTGTCCGGCGACGACGTGACCCCGGACGAGCTCGACGAAGCTCAGGACATGCACATCATATAGGGAGGATGCTCGTCATGGCGGAATCGAAGAAGATGACGCTGCACCAGAAGCTCATCGAAATCAGAAAAACCTGTTCGTATCTGAAAAAGGACAATCAGGGATACCAGTTCAAGTACGTGTCGAGCTCACAGACGCTCGGTACGCTCCGGGGAGCAATGGATGAACACGGCGTTCTTCTCATCCCGAGAGTCACCGGCCACTCGAAAAAGCCACGGCGAAAGGCGGTACAGAGGTATTCACCGAACTCGTGATCGAATTTGAGTGGGTGAATGCAGAGGATCCCGAGGACAAGATCGTCTGCCCGTTCTACGCCCAGGGCCTCGACAACGGCGAGAAAGGCGTCGGCAAGGCGCTGACCTACGCCGAGAAGTACTTCCTCTTGAAGTTCTTCAACATCGCCACGGACAAGGACGACCCCGAT
>CAYNWJ010000078.1:0-13002 GCA_964400815.1 uncultured bacterium | reverse complement strand
AATCCCTTCTGTGCGGGGAATGCGATGAGCCCGGAACGCGCAAGGGATCGTGGACACCGGTTGAATACCGTGACGAAACGGTGGGATGCGCGCTCAGGACGAGGGACGGTGTCAGGCCCGTGTATATTTCGCCGGGAACCGGGTTCTCGGTGGAGGGAGCGCGTGAACTGGCGCTATCACTGGCGCTGAAATACCGTTTGCCTGAGCCCACGAGGCTGGCGCACAACGAGGTGACAGCGCTCAAAAAACGCCTCAGGGAAACCGGCGGGGCGGCATGACAACCAGAACACAGGCACATGCGCAACATATTGGCGCAAAGGAATATACATCTGAAGCACAGTGAATGTTGACAGTTGACGAGGGGAGGTGTAAGAATGTCTTTTGAACTTCCGCGTTGCATGAAATGCGATGGAGGAGTGCTCATTCCGCTTTCGGATTACGGCAAGGACGGCGCCCCGATCATGTTCAAGGCATGGGTGTGTACCGATCCCGATTGCGGGTTCAATCTCAGAATCGACAACGGTGAGATAAGCATAGGCAGATCCATCGGCATGTCGGGGAAATAAGACGGGCCACGGCCCGGGAGAGGCGCCAGGCGACGGTATCATGAAGGGTTCCGGCGGCAATTTCACCGCAAAAATCGGCAGCGTTGTCATCGCGGTGTTCCTGTGGTTCTATGTCATCACGGATGGCATGTTCACGACCAAGTTCACCGTACCCATCAGATATGTCGGCCCATCTGAAGGGTATGTGCTCGCCAGCACGAAACCGGACGAAGCCACCATCGTTCTGAGGGGAACGGGAAAGGAACTGGTCAGCTTCTATCTCGTGGGAATGTTCAGGAGCGACCAGCGATATGCGCTTGTGAACCTGACCGGTCTGCCCGAGGGGGATTCCAGGGTGACCCTGGACCCGGGATCCTTCAATTTCGGCATGTTTTCCGATCTGAACGTGGAAAACATCCTCTATCCCGACAACGCCTCGTTCCAGGTCATGATCGACCGGCAGATCAAGCGGACCGTATCGGTGAATGTTGACAGCCTGCCGGAGGTGCGGGTGGCCGAGGGTCACATGCTGGTAAGCGCGCCGACCGCCAGACCCGCGTTCGTGGTCATCCAGGGGCCGGCCTCGGTGATCGAGAACATCGACGACATCTCCATTGGCAGCATCGCCGGACGTACGGTCACACCCACGGACTCCGTTCTCACGGCGACCCTCGAACCGCCCGACTTCGTCACCGTGCTGCCGGACGAGGTGGAGCTCGTGTTCAGGGCTGAGCCGGTGGTTTCCCGGCTGTTTACAGACATCCCGCTCACCCTGCGGGGTTTCAGACGGCGGGACAGCGTGTCATTCCGGCCCGATTCCCTCTCCATCGAGATCCGCGGCCCCCGATCGGTGGTGGACGGCATGGAAAAAAAGGCCATTGCCCTGGTTGTGGACTACAGCCTCTATCGCGATGTTTCAGCCGCGGGGGACAGCATGATCGTCCCGACGGTGGACGCGCCGGACGGCGTTTCCGTCGTTTCCATATCACCGAAGACCGTGCAGTTCACCAGGCCGCCCTCCTGATGTTCAGCGGGATCATCTCACCACACGCACCGGACAGGCAATGATCGTTCTCGGCATCGAAACATCATGCGACGACACCTCGGCGGCCGTCTGGTCCACCGATGACGGTCTTGTGTCCCTGGCCGTTTCTTCGCAGATCGAGCATATCGAATACGGCGGCGTGGTGCCGGAACTGGCAAGCCGCGCCCATCTCGAGCTCATGATCCCGGTCATGGAAAACGCGCTCTCGGAGGCGGGCGTCACCCTGGACGATGTCGACGGGATCGCGGTAACATCCGGCCCCGGCCTCGTGGGCTCACTCCTCGTCGGCGTCAGCACGGCGAAAGCGGTCGCGGCGGCGCGGGACATTCCTCTGGTCGGCGTACATCACATCGAGGGCCACATCTATTCGAACCATCTCGAGGAACCGTACCCCCCGCACCCCTCCATCGTGCTCGTGGTCTCGGGCGGGCACACGCAGATCATCCTCATGCGCGAGCCCCTCGAATACCGCATTCTGGGCTCGACACGGGACGACGCGGCGGGTGAGGCGTTCGACAAGGTGGCGAAGTTCCTCGGCCTGGGATATCCGGGCGGCCCGGCCATTCAGAAGCATGCCGCCGGCGGGGACCCATCGTTCGCCTCCTTTCCGGTGAGCAGGGTGCCGGGTTTCGAGTTCTCGTTCTCGGGGCTCAAGACCGCCGTCATGGTGTATGTGAACGGGAAAGGGCCCGCATTCACCCGCGACCATCTGCCGGACATCCTGGCGTCCTTTCAGGATGCGGTCGTGGAGGCCCTGACAAGGAAGACGGTCGAGGCGCTCTCGCGATATGGCATCGGAACCCTTCTCCTCGCGGGGGGCGTGGCGGCAAACCGCGCACTGCGGGAGCGGCTGGAACACGAAGCCGTTACACACGGGTTCGAGCTTTTCGCCCCGCCGCTCAAATTCTGCACCGACAACGCGGCGATGATCGCCCGGGCCGGACACGAACGGCTGATCCGCGGCATGACCTCCCCGCTCACGATCAGCCCCGAACCGCAGCTCGCCCTGTGACGCCCCGCGGGCCGCAGGAACGCAGCCGCGGGACACCATCGACCCCATGACGAAAAGAAACCCCCCATACCATGCATGAAGTTTCAAGGCACATAGACCGTTTGTCGATATCGTTCAGGAGCATGGGGCTTCCCCTTCTGCTCGTGCTCGTGGCGGCGGGCATCGGGGCGGCCGTCTGGTACTACCGCGATCCCTCGCCGAAGATCTCACGCGGCACGGCCCGCCTCCTCACCGCACTCAGGGCCCTGGCGCTCATTCTTCTCCTGGTGGGTCTGGCCGAACCCGTGGTGAACATGATCATCACCGTCACCGGCAGGGATACGGCCGTCGTGCTCCTCGACCTGAGCGCCTCGATGGAAACACCGGGGGACCCGGAGCGCAAACGCGCCGCCCTTGATGCGCTCGAAACGTTCCGAAGGGCGGCTGATGACCGGGCGGTATTCATGGGATTTCACGGCAGTCTCGTACCGCTCGAACGGGGCGAACCGCTTTTTTCCGGAGCGTCCACGGACATCCTGTCAGCGATCCGGGGAGCCGTGGCGCGCACGGACGCCGTCTCGGTGGTGCTGATCTCCGACGGCCGCTGGAACCTTGGTGAAAACCCCGCCGGGACGGGACTTCCCGATGGGGTCCGCGTACATGCCGTGCTGACGGGCTCGCCCGTCTCCCGGCCGGATTATGTGATCCGCTCCATATCCGCATCGCCGATCGGCCACGAAGGCTCCCGGTTGCCCGTGGAGATCACCATCGCCTCTTCATCGGCAAGCGACGCATCCATTGCTGTCACCGTCATGGGCGACGGCGGCGCTGTGGGGCGGGGTACGGTCTCCCTCGGCGGCGGCTCCACGGCGCGGACGGTTATCGAAATTCCCCTCGACTCCCCCGGCTATCACCGCCATACCGTCACCATCGACCCGGATGACGACCGGCTGCCCGACAACAACGCCCGGAGTTTCGGCGTGACCGTCCTCAAGAGTTCCTTCCGCATTCTCGTCGCCGCGGCCGCACCATCGCCCGATCTGGCGTTCGTTCGGCGGGTGATCGAGGGGGACGATTCCTTCGAGGTCGATACGGTCGTGTCGAGAGGGGTCCGGGACATGAACGCACCACCCGAAGGCTCGATCGGCACGAACGATTATGACGCGGTCATCCTGATCGACGGAGGCGGACAGGCCATCGACAGTGCGGCGGCCCGCCGGATCGCAGGCATGGTCGAAAACGGCGCGGGATTGTGGCTCGTGGGATCGGAGGCCCCCGCGGACGCGGCCTCTCCCCTGCTCGACACGCTTCCCGTCTCCTTCGGGCAGGGGAAACGGCCTCTCGACGGCGAATTCTCCGTGATCCCCACCGAGCGCGGAGCGGCGCATTTCGTGACCTCCGGCATCGAGGAGCCGGGACGCCGCCGCGACTGGAACGATCTTCCATCGCTCCGTTCGCTTCGCGAGACCGAAACGCGGCAAGAGGCCAATGTTCTCGCCACGGCCGTCTCACCAGCCGGGCACGCCGCGGGGGAACCGGTCATCGTCGGCGGCAGGCACGGCGCGGGCAAGGTGCTGGTCATGCCGGTATCCGGAATCTGGCGATGGCGGCTCATGCTCGAGGGGGCGGGCGGCGGTGGGGGATTCTTCTCCTCCTTCGTTCTCGGCACCCTCCGGTGGCTCACCTCCGACGCGGAGACCTCGCCGCTCGTGGTTTCGACCGACAGGCCGACCTATCTGAGCGGTCAGGAAATAACATTCGAGGGCCGCCTCTTCGACAACGTCTACATGCCCGTGCCCAACGCCGACATCAGTCTTGTCATCGACGACGATCCGGCGAGGAAGGTCTTTCTCGAGGAAACATCCCCCGCCGTGTATACCGGTTCTGCACGAGGTGTCGAGCCGGGGGAGCACCGGTTCACCGCGACAGCCTGGGTGGGCGACACGCTCTTCGCCGAGACCACCGGCTCCTTCACGGTGGAACGCTTTTCACTCGAGATGCTCGATCCCTCTCCCGCGCCCGAAGTCATGAGCGGGATTGCAGCGCTGACAGGCGGGCTCGCGGTGACCCCCGCCGGAGTGGACTCCGTTGTCGCCGAGCTTCCCGAAAGCCTGCGCCGCGAGCGGACGGAAGAGGACGCGCACCCCTATCTCAATCCCCTCCTGCCCCTCGCCGCCATCATGCTGTTCGTGACCGAGTGGATCATCAGGAAGCGTCGGGGAATGCTGTGAGGTGGTATCAACTATAAACAAAACATCCGACCGGAGCGACCAAAAGGGATTGTCACGGGTGGAATACCTGGCAATCCCCCAAGAACCCATCGGACAATACACATAAACTATTATAAAGCATGGTATTACATCCAACATACAAGTAAGAAAAGATTCTTTGAACAATTGATGAAACCGCATATAACCGATGCTGGCGACGATGAAAGAATGACGATTGACCGACCGCCGTTTGAACCATGATGAATGGGATTCAAGGATCCACAGGATTGTAATCGTGGTTCATCCCGTAATCCCAAAAATCCCGGTTCAGAAACAAAAAAAGCCTCGAAATATATGTTTGTGCCGGAAAATGGTGATTGTCACGGCTGCAATACCGGTTGACTCCCGCGCCCCGATTCGCTATACATGAGAAGAACAAGACCGGGACCGCAGTCATCGAACACCACGACGGAGCACGCATGACAAGACATTTCCACGGACAAACACCGGCGCAGACGCCATTCCGCCTTCTCCGCTTCTCCGCCATTCTCGCCTGTTTGCTGTTCCTGACGCTTTCCGGTGCGGCTCGCGCCCAGCATATCGAATACGGTTCGCCCATCGAAATCGGCGCGGGCGTAAGCGCCTTCCGCATGCGGGCGCGCCCCGAATGGACGGGGAAACATTACGGCTCCGGGTTCGTTGCCTGCGGGCTCAGGCTCTACAAGGGTTTGTCCATCAGGGCGGGCAGGGAGTACGGCCGGGGCGAGGAGCCGGACCCGGATGTCATCGCGTTCGGCAACCTGTCACTCGGCACGGAGGAGGGCACCTGGACGGACGTCACGTTCTACGGTATCCGCTACGACATACCCATGCAGGTTCTCAGGCAGGATTTCCTCGGCATCGACATGGTCTGTGTTTCCGCCGGTCTTCTGAACACACGGTTCGGCGTGACCAGCGAGGCCATGCGTACGGTCGACGACGACGTGGAGCAGGAGAGCCGGCGAAACCACCACCTCGTCACGATGGACGGCCGGTATGGTGAAATCGCGGCCCGCTGGTTCCTCAAGCCGCCGGGCGTGAAGAAGACAGATTCGGTCATTGGACACTATGGCTTCGACATCGGCTTCCGGTACGGCGTATATCCGGAATCTGACCTGCTGAGCGACACCCTCATGAAGCCCGCGTCCAATTTCAATTTCTTCCAGCTATACCTCATGGGGTTCGCGACGATCAGTTTCTTCAACTGATCTCCGGCGGAACGTTGACGGCGACGCGCCAGGCCCGGAACTCCCACCCATCGCACGGAACCAATCGCATGGACATTTCGGTGATCATCCCCGCCCATGGAAGAACGGACCTCCTGGTCCGCTGCCTGCGATCCCTGGGGCGTGAACGGCAGGGCGTTGCCGGGGCCGAGATATGCGTGGTCGATGACGGCAGCGGCATCGTGCGGGATGCGGTCATCGACGCCGCCTCTCCGGGGTATCCCGTCCTCTGGCATGCTTTCGGGGAAATCCGGGGACGGAGCGCCGCCCGCAACGAGGGCATCCGCCACACCACCGGGCGCATCGTCGTCTTCCTCGATTCGGACATGGAGGCCGGGGCGGGATTCCTCAGGGCACATCTCGACGCCCACGGAAAGCATCCCCGTGCCGCGGTCATCGGAAGCATCGACTGGCCCGGCGGCGGGAGCTTCCTCCGCTACATCGGCTCGCGGGGCGTCGCCAAGCTCGCTCCGGGCGATACGGCGCCGGCGAAGTATTTCGTGACGGGAAACGCCTCGGTCGCGCGGGCCGATCTCCCGGAAGGCGATGTCTTCGACGAGAGCCTTCCGGGCTGGGGCGGCGAGGACCTGGACCTTGGATTCAGGCTGGCTGAACAGGGCCTCTCCTTCGTCCATGAACCGGATGCACGGTCGTACCATCACTTCGACGGTGATCTTGCGGGACACGCGGCCCGTACAAGACGGTACGGCGAATCGGCGCTCCCCGTGCTCGCCGGCCGCCATCCGGGGCTGGAACGCGAACTGAAACTCGATCTGCTCGAATCCCCCCTGTGGCGCATCGCGGTGAGCGGCGCGGTGTTCCATCCCGTGATGCTCCTTGCACGCGTTCTGGACGGGGTCCATGTTCCCGATAAAATGTTCGATTACCTCACCTTCGCCGCGTACGCCCGCGGCTGGCTCGCAGGGAGTCGGCAATGAACCGATATGATAAACACCGCAGACCGGTAAGCCGCAGATCGGCCCTGCTCACCCTCCCGGCCATCCTCGGGGCATCCTGCGCCGGCACCGCGCCGGGGACACCCCCGCGGCAGCCGCCGTCTCCCGGGGAACGTCCGGAACCTCCCGCTTCGCCGCCGCCCGAGGTGTCCGGCGCGGTCGAACTGCTCTATACGGGCACGTTCGGCTCCCGTGATGATTTCCGCTCCCCCTGGGGCATCAGTTTCGGCGTGGACGGCACCCTGTACGTCTGCGACCGCGACCGCTCGGCAATCGTCAGGCTGTCCCCGGAGGGCGGGCGATTGTCACGGTACAGCGGCTTCGGCTCCCGCACCGAGCGGCTCTATGCTCCCGTGGACGTCTGCTCAACGGCGGGCATGGCGATCTATGCCATCGACGCGGGCAGTTCGAACATCCTCCGCTTCGACCGCACGCTCAGCCATGCATTCCCCATCTTCCGCAAGGACTCGCCGGACAACGAACTTTTCGGTTCCTTCAACGGCCTCGCTTTCGACACGGTATCGGGCGACCTCTATGTCTCCGACCGTGACAGCGGCGCCATCATCCGTATCGACCTCCTGGGCAAGACGGTGCGGAGCCGCGGGGGATTCGGCTCCGGCAGCGAGAACCTCACCGAACCGGCCGGACTGGACGTGGGACCCGACGGTGTCCTGTACATCGCCGACCGGCGTGGCGGCGCCGTGGGCGTGCTTCCCCATTTCGGGGCGCGTCTGTCCCTCCTCGGTTCGGACGTCCTCGATGCACCGGTGGACGCGGCAGTGCTGGCGGAAGGCTTTGTCGCGGCGGCGGACCGTCGGGGCATCCTGGTGATCGGGCCTGATGGCGCGCCCGCCGGACGAGCGGGATTCGGGGTGGACAGGAGCATGCAGCCCCGCTCGCTGACATTCCGGGACGGCAGGCTGTATGTGAGCGACGCGGTATCATCCTCGATTCTCGTCTACGCGGTGACTCTGCCGTAATGAAAGAACGCACCGGCCCCGGAAGGACGAAAGGAGACCGATGGACTTCTATGAAATGCTGAGCGGTGTATATGACTTCGTATTCCGGGAGAATCCCCGCGCCGTTGAATGTCTCGCTGACAATGCTGCCGCCGGAAGCCCGGTTCTCGACTGCGCGTGCGGCACCGGCTCCCATGCCTGCGCCCTGGCTGCAAGAGGGTTCACCGTCACCGGCGTGGATCTGGACCGTTCCATGATCGACCGCGCCCGTGAAAAATGCCCGGGACAGACCGTCGATTTTCACGCGGATGACATGCGGAACATCCGGAATATCGCCGGGAAAAGACGGTACGGCCTCATATACTGCATCGGCAATTCCGTCGTCCACCTGCCAGACACGAACACCGTCCGGGAATTCTTCTCATCGGCCCGCTCCATCCTCGGAGACGGCGGTGCCTTCGTGGTGCAGACGGTGAACTTCGACCGTATCCTCCGCGAACGGGTGACCGAACTGCCGGTGATTACCGATGAAGAGCACGGGATCGAGTTCAGGCGCTTCTATGACTTCGAGCCGGAAGACGCTTCCGTGCGCTTCCGCGGCAGGCTGACCGTGGAGGGAGAGACATCGGAGGAGACCGTGCGTCTGCTCGTCATTGAAAGCACGCTTCTTTCGGACCTTCTCCGCGCCGCGGGGTTCGATACGGTGGATCTGTACGGCGGCTGGGACCGGTCGCCCCACAATAATGGTTCGCCAGCCGCGATCGCCGCAGCACGGCAGGATATGAAAATCCGGGTGTCATGTTCGTCAGGCAACGCATGATTCGGCCGTTCTCTGCACCCTCCCTTCCGCCGCTCCGCGCCACTTTCCCCCGAAGCGGGATTAGGAAACGCGTCACGGGCCGGGGAGAGGGGGAATACCACAATCGAGGCACAGCTTTTCGTCTGAATCCCGGAAAGGGAAAGGATGCTTGATTGGCTTGACAACCGGCCTGTTGAAATATTGTGAACCAAACGGCAGCATCATCGTAACGAACGGGGGAACAACGATGTCACGGATATGCCGCACCATGCTCATGCTCTGCGCCGCGCTTGCGCTTTTGGCCGCTCATGCCCCGCGGCCGGTCCGGGCGGCTGAATATGCGGGCGCCTGGCCGGTGTTCGAGCGTCCCTGGGCGGGGACCGATTTCTGGACCAACCGCCTTCAGGACTGGAAGATCAGCGGCGGCAGGCTGGTCTGCCTCGAAAGCGGCGCGGACCGTCCCATGCGGACAGCGCACCTTCTGACACGCCGTCTCGGCGAAAGGCCCGGCGATTTCGAAATGAGCGTCACCATCGGTTTGACCGGCGCGGCTGATTGGCTGGATGACGATGCGGCGGCCGGTTTTCTGCTGGGAGCGGGCGAACCGGGACTGGACCATCGCGCGGCCGCCCTCGTCCATCACAGCCCCGGACCGGGGGGAGGACTGTTCGCGGGCATCGACGGTGAGGGCCGGCTGTTCGTGGCCGATTTCGCCGAGCCGCGGAGACTTGAGGAGGGGCGCAACTACTTCACCGCCGCCGATATCGTCCGTCAGGAGGAGGGGATGGGCGCACCCAGACATGTGAACCTCGCCCTCGGAGCCGAGCGCGCGGGAAAGGGGTATACCCTCACGCTCACCGTATACGATCCGGCACAGGGATTCGAGTTGGGAACCATCAGCGTACCGGACATTCCGGCAGGCAGGCTCTCGGGAGGATTGGCGATCGTCTCCCATGGCGGTTCGGGCGACGGCGACTGCGCGTTCTGGTTCCACGGCTGGCGGATGTCGGGGGAGAGGATCGAGGCCCATGATGATCGCGCCCTGGGACCGGTGATCTCCGCCCAGCACACACTTCACCGAGAACTGCTCACCATGACCGCGCAGTTCATGCCCCTGGCCCCCGAAGACACCCATACGGCGCGGCTGGAGACGGACACCGGGAGCGGGTGGCGTACGGTGGACACGGCGGCCATCGAGGACGGATCATTCACCGCCGTGTTCCGCGTCGACGGCTGGGACGGTTCCAGGGACACCCCCTACCGTGTCGTTTGCGACTTCGTCATGCCCGATGGATCGACCCGGCCCATGCACTGGACCGGGACCATCCGGAAGAATCCCGTGGACAAACGCCGAATCGTCGTGGCTGGATTCACCGGCAATCACAATGTCCAGCGGGGCGGCGTCGACCGCGGGAGGTTCGAGTGGAATGATGCGGGGCTGTGGTTCCCCCACGCCGACCTTACGGAACGGGTGTCCGCCCACGGCCCCGATCTGCTCTTTTTCAGCGGCGACAACGTCTACGAGGGAGCGAGCCCCACACGGCCCGACCGCGAGAAACCCTGGCTCGACTATCTCTACAAATGGTACCTCTGGTGCTGGGCCTACCGCGATCTGGCGAAGGACATTCCCACCATCGCAGTTCCCGACGACCACGATGTCTATCACGGCAACATCTGGGGCGCGGGCGGCCGTCATGCGGAATCCAATGACGACGGCGGCTACACCATGCCCCCCGACTGGGTGAACATGGTCCAGCGCACCCAGACCTCCAACCTTCCCCCGCCCTTCGATCCCACACCGGTGAAGCAGGGCATCACCGTCTACTATACGGGGGTGGATTACGGCGGCGTGAGCTTCGCGGTCATCGAGGACCGGAAGTTCAAGTCCTCCCCCACGGTCATGGCGCCCGAAGGGAAGATCGTCAACGGCTGGGCGCAGAACCCGGATTTCGATCCGGTGACACAGGCCGATGTCCCGGGGGCGGTCCTTCTCGGAGACTGCCAGCTCGCCTTCCTCGATCACTGGGCGGCGGACTGGAGCGGCGGAACGAAATTCAAGGCGGTGCTCTCCCAGACAGTATTCTCGAACGTCGCCACGCTCCCCTCGGATGCCACCAGCGACGCCGTGGTTCCGCAGCTCGAGCGCCTCGAACCGGGCGATTATCCCCCCGACGACGAGCCCGTGGCCGACGCCGATTCCAACGGCTGGCCCCAGTCGGGACGCAATCGGGCCCTGCGCGCCATGCGGAAGGGATTCGCCTTTCATCTCTCGGGCGACCAGCACCTGGGCATGACCATCCGGTACGGTGTCGATGACTGGAACGACGCGGGATACGCTCTCTGTGTCCCGTCCATCGCAAACTTCTTTCCCCGACGCTGGTTCCCGAAGGAACCGGGACGAAACCGCGAACCTGGATCTCCGCGCTATACGGGTGGTTTCCGCGACGGTTTCGGCAACAGGATGACCGTGCTCGCCGTCTCGAATCCCGCTGTCACCGGCAGGAAACCCGCGCTGCTCCACGACAAGGCGCCCGGTTATGGCATCGTGCGGTTCGACAAGCAAACGCGTGAGATCACCGTGGAATGCTGGCCCCGCTGGTCGGATCCCCGCTCTCCCGGAGCCGGGCAGTATCCCGGCTGGCCGGTCAGGACGACTCTCGAGGAGCAGTACGGCAGAAAGGCGGAGGCGTGGCTGCCGGAGATCCGCGTCACCGGCATGGTTGACCCCGTGGTGCAGGTGATCGACGAGGACGGCGGGGAGATCGTCTATACCATACGCATCGAAGGGAACTCATGGCGGCCGAAGGTGTTCAGGAACGGGACCTACACGCTCAGGGTGGGCGAGCCGGGTACGCCGCGCATGAAGACGTTCTCCGGTCTCCAGGCGGGCAACGAGGATTCGGTGGAAACGCTCGGGGTGGTGTTCTGAGACGGCATGTGGGGAACAATTCCCCGTTAAAGCATGCATGAAACCTACGATGCGGCCACCCGTGTCAAGGAATGCCCGCGGCCCGCATCTCCCCGCCTCCCTGATGGAGGATCAGGTCGCAGGTTCCGTCGGCGTTCTTCTCGAAGGTTATGTAGGCGTCGATGGATTTGAGGAAAAAATCCGTTTCCGATTCGGGGGAGAGCCGGAACCTTGGCTGGTCCGTACCTTGAAGATACAGCGAACCGTCCTCGAAGGTAACATCGATGAAAAAGTCCTCGAACAACCGGTATTTCCCCGTATATCGGAGAAGGATATTCCGGGGGACCGGCCGCTCGATGTGGACCCCGGGCATGGTATACTCCTCCCCGAATGCCATGGCGGCAAGATCATTGCAGATCTTCTCCACCGGTGAATTCGATTGGATGTTACCGAGTACGGCGACGAACACGCCGTCGTCCTGGAAAAGCGCAAAACACCCCGAATAGCCGAATATGCGTCCCCCGTGCCACACCCGCCGGCGGCCGAACATGGTATCCACGCCGAAACCGTACCCGTACCCGGTGCTGTGGTCGGTGAAGCTCCCGCGAAGAAGCTTTTCCGGAAGAACCCTTCCATCGAGAAGCGCCCGGCTCCAGACGAACAGGTCCCGAACCGTCGAATACATCTCGCCCCGCGCCGACATGTCCGGCTGATCGACCGCGGTCAGGTCTCCGTTTTCATCGAATTCATGGCCGGCGGCGTGACGGTCGATGCCTCCGGAACCGTGATCGAACCCGGTATCCTTCATGCCCGCAGGTTGAAAAATACGCCCGCAAAGGACATCCTCCCACGAACGTCCGGTGACGGTCTCGATGATATACCTGAGCAGCAGATAATTGGTATCGCAGTATATGAATTCCCCGCCGGGCTCCGATACCGGCTGTTTGCCGCGTATCACAGCGATGATCTCTTCGTACGGTGCGAAGACGAGCGCCCTCTGGGTATAATAGTTGTCGATGTATTCCGGGAGGCCCGAGGTGTGGGATAGGAGATGACGCACCGTAATGTCATCACCGTTGGGAACACCCGGGATGAAGGTTTCGAGCGGCTCGTCGAGCCGGAGAAGCCCGTCCCCGATCAGGAGGAGAACGGCATTGGCGATGAACGGCTTCGTCATCGAGCCGAGGTTGAACTTCGTGTCAACCGTGTTGGTGATTTCCCGGGTCCTGTCGGCCATCCCGAAAGCGGCCTCGTACAGGATATCATCGCCCCGCGCCACGAGAACGCTGCCGCTGAACCGCCCCGTTTCGAAATGTCTTCGAAG
>CAYNWJ010000077.1:3699-13016 GCA_964400815.1 uncultured bacterium | reverse complement strand
AGGGGAGGCGCCATGCAATGGCGGAGGGGTTATAGTGTCATCGGTTTACTGCCTCTTCCCAGCCCATGCATGTTTCCCACATTCCCCCCCTTCCTCACACCACCCCCACGCCCATCTTCTCCGCCAGTCCCTCGATATAGGCCTTCGCCACCGGGTATTCCTCCATTTTCATGTGCTCGATGAGGAGTACGCGGGGATGGTCGAGACGGCTCATGCCCGCGATGTGGGTCTCGTAGTCCATGGCTCCCTGCCCCACGGGGACCTCGACGAATGACGGGTGGAGCTTGTTCTCGAGCATGATGTCCTTGGCGTGACAGATGTCGATGTCCTCGCCGATGAGATCGTAGCAGGCATCGATGTACTCGGTCATGCGGTAGTGGAAGGCCTGATTGGTCATGTTCGCCGGGTCGAGGCAGATCTTCACCCGGTCGGAGCCCACGTCGTCCACGAAGCGGCGGCAGGCCCAGGGGTTGTTGAGCTGGACCATGTCGTTGGGCTCGAAGGCGATGACCGTCTTCATCCCGGCGGTGTCGGCGATGACCCGTTTCACCTCGCGCACGCTCATCTCCCAGGTCTCCTTCGTCCAGTTCTCCGGGTGTGGGTGGACGGCGCCCGGCGCGCGGCTTCCCACATGACCGGTGACCCGCGGGCAGCCCACGCGTTCGGCGGTCTCCATCTGGCTGATGAGCCACCGGTGCATGCGCCTGCGTTCGTTCATGTCGGGGTGGATCAGATTGCAGATGGCGTGCATGTCGATGAAGGCGACATCGTATTTCGCGAGCGCGGTCTTCAGGGTGTCGACGAGGGAGTCCGGGGCCTCCGTCCAGGGATTGTGGCTGCCGTACCCGCCCCCGACGCCGGCCGCCGAATATCCGCGGTCACGCACGGCCTTCACCACGGCGTCGATGTTCCCGTCCTTCGGCACATCGAGGCGATGGCCGCTGCAAGCCACCCTGACGTGGGTCGGGCCCGGCGAGAGGTTCTTCTTCAGGCCGGGCGGCGGGCTCCATGGCATGAGGAAACCGGGATGCGCCCAGGGCTCGGGCGTGGTGGCCTGCGCGTCTTTGCGGACGCCCGGAGCGAGGATCATCGGTGTCGCGGCCGCCGCCCCGATGAGGGCCTTGCGGCGTGTCGTGTTCGGCATGGCGGGTTCCTTTCGTTTTTCCGTGTATCCAGTTCATCAAGCAACGCGTGGTAATGCCATGACACAGCATTTGATCGGAGCCGACCTTCGATTATATAACCCCTCCGCCGCTGTCGTGGCGTCTCCCCTGACAGGGGAGGCAGGTACGGCAAACGCCGGCGGTACATGCTTCCCCCTGTGAGGGGTACGATGACGAGGTCCGGAGGGGGTTATCAAGGCGAAAATCAATGTGCCTGTTTAACCGGCTAACCGCTTCTTTTTTCCGGGCGCGTGCCGGCGCTGTGTTTCAAAGCATGTCCCTGATCTTCAGCAGCCGGTCGAAATCGGCGTCCGGCGGCGTGGTGTCCGAAATCCCGAGGATGAAGCGCGGCCTGTCCCCGACGGTTTCGATCGTACGGCGCATGAAGGACCCGAACGCGGGGCCGTCCACATGCTCCGGCATGAGGACCACGCTCGGGATGCCGCCCCAGACGGTCATGCCGGCGGTCCTGTCCAGGATTTCGGCGATGCCGCATGTGGTCATGGGCGCCGTCGCCACCGCCTCGAGGATATCGATCCCCGACTGCCGGTAGAGATCGAACAGCCCCCTGTTCTCGCCGTCGGCGTGAATGAGGAGGAATTTCCCCCTGTCGTGGACCATGCCGGAGAACCGGGCGATCCAGGGAAGGATTTGCTCCTCGTAGAAGGGCGGATAGGTGATGGTCTCGTCGGTGTTCGCCCCGAAGAGGATGATGTCCGCGGGGCATTGGGCGGCTACGGGCATCATGCGCTCGAAGAAACCGCCGATCGCATCGGCCAGTGACCGGAGTTTTTCCGGGTAGTCGGCCATGGCGAAATAGAAATCGGTGACGGGCATGAGGTCCCGCATGATGAACTGCATGGGCGAGGCGGGAAGGCTGGCGTTCGCCACCACCGGACCGTCATCGCCTGCCCCGGCGATCATTCGTTCGAGGCCGCCGTACGCCGGTTCCACACGGATATTTTCGAACAGATGGACAAGCGGCGCGACGTCCTCTTCGCCGCCGATGGGATGGCGGGTGATCGTCGAGATGCTCGCCCCGGCGCGGCGCATGTCCTCCGTGAATGCGAAGGCGGCGGTGATCGATCCTTTCGGCGTCCGGTAGACGACGGTCGTTTCGCCGCCATCGGTCGTGACCGTGCGCCCGACGTTTTCGAGCGTGGTCCTGAAGGGGAACTGCGGGAGGTTGTAGAGGCCGATGCCGCGGTCCACGACCTGTTCGGGTTCCTCCGGCCGGATGAAATCCGCGATCACCATGTGCGCCCCCACGCCGATGCGGCGGGCGATGTCGAGCGAAGATGCGCAGCCGCGGAAAGCTTCGGGGAGGGTCCCGCGATATTCATGGGCGTTGAACCACAGGTCGAAGCGCGGCGCATAGGGGATGCGTCCGGGGAATGTGCCGCGTATCGCTGTCAGTGCGTCCCGTGCAAAACCCATGGCCGTCTCCGGAGGGTGTCAGGTTTTCCTGAGCACCGCCGCCGTTTCGATGTGAAAGGTGTGGGGGAACATGTCCACGGGCACCACACGCTCGAGTTCATACCGCCCGCCTTCCACGAACAACGCCAGGTCACGGGCCAGGGTCGAGGGATTGCAGGAGACATGGACGATGCGTTCCGCTTTCAGGGCGAGGACCGCCCCGACCGCCTCCGTTTCCATGCCGGTGCGGGGCGGATCGAGGATGAGCCTGTCAGCCTCGCCGATCGCCCCGGCCGCCTGCGCGGTATCCGCGAGATGTGCGGTGAAGGAGGTAAATCCATGGGCCGCCGCGTTCTCGTCCGCATCCTTGACAGCGTTTCCCGAGAGGTCGTAAAGATGAATGACCGCATCCCGGGGGGCGGCGAGCAATGAAAAAAGCCCGACACCGCCGAAACCGTCCACGACCACATCACCGGGGCCCGCCTGGAGAAGGTCAGCGACAAGCCCGGCGAGACGCTCTGTCTGGGGCGTGTTCGTCTGGAAGAAGGAGCGGTCGCGAACCTTGAGGGTGATACCCGACACCGTCTCGAACCGGTGCCCCTCGCCGTAAATGCGCGGATGGGGGTTGTCGGGGAACCGGTGCACCACGCCCGCGAGACCATCCACGGATGCGAGGAGGTCCCGCGCCGGACCGCCGAGGTCGCATGGCTTGCGGGTCGAGACGGTCAGGAGCCTGGACGGATGATTGTGCGACGAGCGTACGGTGATCTCGTCGACGAGGCCCTTTTCGGGGGATGACGCGAGCACCGCCCGTGTCCGTGCGGCGAGGTGGTTGACACCTTCCACGGCGACCGGACAGCGGTCGATGTCCACCACCCGGTGGGAGCGGTTTTCATTGTAGCCGATGATGAGCGAATCGCCCGCGTGCCGGACGGGATACCGTGCGGTGGTCCTGTACGCGCGGTCGGAAGGTGACGGCATGCAGGGTTCCACGTCCACGGAGGAAAGCCCGCCTATGCGCTTGAAGGTCTCATCGACGATGGTGCGTTTCCAGTCGCACTGGGCGGTGTAGTCGATATGCTGCCACTGGCAGCCGCCGCAGCGTTCCACATGGGGACAGAACGGTTCCACGCGGACGGGCGACGGTTCGAGAATCTCCTCGGGGACGGCGCGGCAGAAGCTCTTCCTGTTCTCCACGACACGCACGCGCAGACGGTCTCCGGGCGCGGCGCCGCTCACAAACACGACCTTGTCGCCGATGCGCCCGACACCGTCGCCTCCATAGGCGAGAGAGGTTATCTCGATGTCGGCGCGTTCGGACGTTCGAATATCTGTCATGATATCACTGTTCTTTCGTTACGGGGGTGATGGATTCCCATGTGGAGTCGCTGTCGCCGGGATTCTTGAAGATGTCGTTTTCGATGGGCGTGTTGACGCTCACATTGCGGTAGTATGTGGTCTCTGTCACGATCGACCGGCCCGTGTCGATGGTGATCACGACGGTGGCGGGGAAATACCAGCTGTCACCCGAGTGATAGTCCATATAGCGGGTCTGGCTTGCAACACTTCCCTCGAGGTCGAACTGCTCGACCGCTCGCACCGTCCAGCTTTCCGGCGCGATCCCGAGAAGAATGAACGCGATGTCCGACGGTTCGACCGGCTCCGCCCGCAGGATGATGGTATCGTTGAAATAATCGGTTATCGAAAATGTGAACCCTTCTTCGATGGCCGACATGATATCACCGAACATGTGCCCCGGTCCCTTGACGTAGCGTTCCATGGGGGACATGCGCTCCACCAGTTCATAAACGCCCTCGTTGCGCTCCGGAAAGAAGATGCGGTAGAGCCTGCTGTCCGATGTGGTTATCTGCGGCGACGTCCCCGTGGTCTCGATGCGCATGCGGCCGGGTTTGACCGCAGCGAAGGTCCCGTTGAGAAGGATCGGATCGCGCCCCTGCATTTCTATGATCCGCGAGATGTCCCCCCGGACGCTTTTCACCCGCTCATAGGCTTCCCGTACTTTTGCGACGACCTCCGGTGCGGTGTATTCCGGAGGGGTTTCGGCTGAAGCAGCCCGGGTTGTGACCATCACCATCAACAGCATCGCCGCCGACCGTATGGATACCACCGCAGGTGTCTTCGAAGAAGGGGTGAGGCCTGAAAGGCAATGGGGAATCATGGATGTCGTCCCGTGGTTTATGTGCGTGCAGGCGGCGGGGCGGTCCCGGCGGCTATCTGGCGGGAATCGTCACCTCGACGGCGCCGGGCCTGAGCGGTGTCACGGCTTCGTATCCCCGCCATGTGACACGAACCGTGGGCGGCCCGTCCTTCCACGGTATGGGAAGCGAACCGTCTGCTCCGGTCACGCCCATAAGACGGCTTTCGCCATGAACGCGCGCCTTTTCGAGCGGCGTTCCCCGGCTGTCGACGACCCTGAGGGCGGTGAGGTATGATCTGCGCGAGACCGAGGTGTCCCGGAGCCTGCCGAAGGGATCCGATATTTCGATCTCGCCGGCGGAAATGCGGAGTTCAGCACGGGAATATGAAACAACATTGTTCGCGGCGCTCATGATACGGCATGTGCGGGATGTTTCCGAATAAAAGATGGACATGGGGCGGGCGGCCTGGAAGATTTCGGCGCCGACACGCATATAGGTGCAGTCGAAAGCGAAACAGGTCCGCACCCCCAGGCTGTCCACCATGACCGAAATGTTGGCGTCGGTCCAGATTGTTTCCCCCGCCTTGATCTCCCAGGTCGTCGTGGGGTTTGCAAAGGAAACGAACCCCGGCTCGGTGCGCTTCACGTCGAAGAGATAGGCCTGCTCCCCGATACGCCGCGGCAGGAACAGGGTGAAGAAATCCTTCGAGGCGGCATGCCTGACCCTGACCCGTGACGGGCTTCCGAAGAGGGGATTGTCCGGCGGTTCGGGGTGAAACGTCTCGGGAAGGGACGCCAGAACCTGCCAGGCATCGGACCATGCGACAGGCAGCGTTTCGACATGCCGCTTCCCGATCAGTCCGCCGGACGGCCCGAGGGAATCGACGAGCCAGGACCCCAGTGAATCGGCAGTAATGATGTTCGGCGTCGTCCACATGGTGGCGTCATAGAGCTTGAGATCGGCGCCTGTGGAATCGATGGTCACCCCGCAGGAACCGAATGCGATGTCGTGGGGCAGAACACCCTCTCCCATAACGGAACCCGACATCCAGGACGCTCCCGGATTGTCGAAAAATACCATGTGCCCGCCGTTCGCAATGTAGTCCCTGAATTTCCATGCATAGGTGAGAAATGTCCGGTCGTTCTCGGCCGATGTGGGCCCGCCGGTGACGATGGCTCCGAAGTGCGACAGGTCGATGTTGCCCGCACCGTCGAACGACAGAAGCTCGTAGGGAACGCCGAGACGAGCCGCCGTCTCCACGAGGTGTATGTTGTCGGTCAGCAGCCCCACCGGCCCGCGGGACCCGGCCCCCTCGAGCAGATTGGCCAACATCGCTCCGCGCATGCCCGAGCTGTCCGTACGGGCGTTCCTGAAGAGCCCGAGGGTGCAGACAACGACAGATCCTTCGCCATGTTCGCTCCTGAGCACGAGAGGCCAGTCCCAGGTGATCTCCTCCGGGAAGGTCTCGGTCGTGACATCGAGCTCGGCGTCCCCCGCGAAATGAACCTGGAGATCAACATTCTGGCGGGTGTTCATGTGCAGGACGTTTCCTTCCGACCAGGCGTTCTCGCCGGGGAACCAGATGTTCCACTCGATCGGGAACGATGATTCGATCTCGTCCCACACCAACAGGGCGTCGGGCTTGAGAAACAGCACATGACGAAAATGCGACGCCGGCGGGATGCTCCGGCCCGATACCCCCGCCTCTCCGACGACATAATCGAGCATGTCGTGACTGAAGAACTGGTTGATGCCGTCGGGAAACATGTCGCCGGGATGGGCGCCCGTTCCGGTGATGTTGCGGACGGTGCTGCTGGAACGGTAGAGGCTTGCCGGCACGATCGGCGTGTCTCCGGCCTCGGTGGGCAGGACGATGCTGTGCCGCCAGGGTGCGCGGTTAATAAGGTCGTTCGTACAGGAATCCGTGCTCCAGCCGTTGTGGATGATCAGGGGCATGCCGTTCCAGACGAAGGAGAAATCCCCGGCATCCTCATGACGATGGCGGTCGCGGTCGGGTGTCCCCGCCGGGGGACCGTAATTGACATACACCGTGGTCTCGTCCGCCGTTCCGCCCATGTTCCTGAAAAGGGCCACTCCGCCGCCCGCCGGCATGCTCCCGAGTGCGGGCGGATCCTCCTGGACGGCGGTGTCGATGAAGAGAACGCCGAGGGGCGAGACAGGCCGTCCGCAGACGTCCCAGAACCATGCCAGCCGCGAGGCCGCTTCTGGGTTGTGGTTCCTGATGTCCGGCGCGGCCATCATGACCGCGTCACCGTGATTTTCGCCGATCATCGTCGCACCGGCGGGGACACTCATGAAGGCGCCGGCGACAAGCGGGCTCATGACCGGAGGCTGGATACGGGTTTCGTGGACGAGGATGGCGGCGAAACGCGGGTTGGAGAACACGTCCTGTAAGCCCGAGTTCCTGAATGCCTTCGCCGCAAGAACGAGGTATTCGACGGCCTCGTCGGTGTAACCGGGGCTGTCGACGGTCCATGAGCCGTCCGGCCCGGACCCGCCCGCGAGATTGCGCTCGAAATACCGCAGGGCATGGCGGCGATATTCGTCGGCATCGATGTCACCCGGAAAATTGAACGCATAGAGGGCCTCGGCCGCGATGAGCCGAAGCGCGGTTGAGCCCAGATGCCACCGTTCGTCTTCCCAGGGGAAATGCTCGCGCTGTCGGTAATGATCGAGGACCTGTTTGAGGGTGCGTTGCAGACTCTCGGCCTCCATGCCGGTGAACAGGGCCCGCTCCGGCAAAAGATCGAGCGTAACGAGCACCTCGTACAGCCGCGCCGCCGAAACATCGGTGAAGAGACCGCGGGCCTCCGGCAGATTCTCCACCGCCTCGATCCCGGCGCGCATCATGAAAGCCCGCGCTTCACGGCCTGCGTTCTGGTCCCCGGTCAGAAGCGCCCTGACCGCGTGTGCGACTCCCGTGTCCCCTTCCAGCGCGTCCGCGAACAGGGATTCCGGCATGTTCTTCCGGCCGTTGACGATGTCATAGTCGGTCACGAGCACGCCGCCTTCAGCGAATACGGGGGCGAAGAAAAGCAGGAAGGCGAGAAACGGGGTCCGAATGCGCATGGTGTGTTTCATCCTCCACGATGGTGTGCGAAACAGTATTGCAAGATAATCAACGGCATATCAGCGGTGCAAGTCATTCCCTTGCATTCTCCCATTTTCTGACAAACTCATTTTCTTCGGCTGTTGTCAATTTCTGAACCGGGATTTGTGGGATTGCCGGATGAACCGCGGTTACCATCCTGTCAATCCATAGATCCCGAGATCCCGTGAATCATGGTACAAACGATGGACGGTCAATCATCATTTTTTTTCATCAGCGCCATCATCAGTCACAAGCGGTCCTGACAATTATTCAAGAAAGCTTTTCTTGCATGAATGAAGGGCATAACAGCATAATATATCATAGGATATGTGTGTTATTACGGTGGGTTTTCGGAGGATTGCCTGTGCACGTCATTCCGGCCGCCGCTTGTGATTTTCGGCGGTCGTCCACTCGCTGTCCGTCACTTTACGCGCATGCCGGAACACACCTGCCTCCCTCCCCCTGTCAAGGGCCAGGCAATGCACGAGAAATCCGATAAACGGGGCGCAGGCGATGGGGAAACAGCCGGGCGACGCCGCGGGAACAGTCACACCCCCGCATGTCCCGGGGATATGCGCCGTCTCATCAGCCGCCACCGCCACCGTGCTGCCCCACCCGCACAGGTCCCGGGCGAGCGAGGCGGTGAGGGCGGGCGCGTTGTTTCCTGAAAGGAAGAACAGGGCGGTATGGCCCGGTCCGGCCAATTCCACGGGCCCGTGGCGCATGAGCCCGGCCGAGAGCGCCTCCGTGAAGAGACCCGCGCCCTCCTTCGCGATGAGGGCGAACTGGCGGGCGGTGGCCAGGTCGCTTCCCCGCGCTATCACATGGAGATGGGGAGCGTCACCGATGATGTCCGCCACCGTGCGGGCCATGGAAGCCGAGCGTTCCATGTCACGTTCCATCAGGTCGGCCGCCGTCCTGAGAATCCGCAGTGTCTCAACAGGCACGCCGCCTGAAAGCACATCGGCGATGATCATGAGAAGCGCCAGGGTGTTGACATGGGTTTTCGTGGAAATCGAATGCTCGTTCCCGGCACGCATCGGAAGGGTGAGAACGGCGGATGCGGGGATGGAGGAAGCGGTGTCGTTGACGATGGCGGCGACGGGGCAGACATCCCTGAGCCGCAGCGCGACTTCGCGGGTCTCTGCGCTTTCCCCGGACTGGGATACGGCGATGACGACATCGTTGAACGTGAGCGAATCCAGGCCGAAATGGAGAAGCTCGCCGGCGTCGCGCATCTCCACGGGCGCATGGAAGGCCCCTGCACGGTCTGCGAGAACGCCGGGCGCGTACAGGGATGTTCCCATGCCCGTGAACAGAATACGCCTGCGTCCCTTGACGAGCAGGGCTAGCCGTTCGAGAATTTCCGTCCCCCCGACGGATTCATAGAAACGCACGAGATCACGGAGCGCATCCGGCTGTTCCACGATCTCACGTGTGAAGCGCGTGTCGTCCGTCATGCCGATC
>CAYNWJ010000077.1:0-3689 GCA_964400815.1 uncultured bacterium | reverse complement strand
CCGGTGTTCATGGCCCGATTATCCGCTGATCATTTACGCGGCATGATTGCCGTCAATCCGCGGTGAACTCAAGGATAGATGAATTCTCCATGCCGGGCAAGGGAAATCGCCCGGACGCAGCCAGCACCTGTTACCGCCAAACACGATGCGCCGGTTTTTACACGAAGAGATGTCTTCGCCGAAAACCTCGGAACTCAATCCCCCGGCCCCTTCTCTAAAGTCTTTATAATAAGGGGGTTTATGTACCCGGAAGCATCATGAATCGGGGTGAGTGCCATCTCCCTGCAAAGACCCCCCCTCGGACGTTCCGTCCGGTCCCCCCTTTCGATGGGGGACGGGGAGACTGCCGGAGTTTGGGTTATCTCGTAAGAGGCCGGAGGGGGCGGCATTTTGAGAGTTCCTGCAAAAAGACTTCCCCGGGGAGGCGTGGTTTCATTCAGCAGTTGCGCGGACGGTGAAACCTCCATACCTTGTCTTCATGATATGACGGCCCGCGTGTCCGGTCAGGTCCGGCCGCGACAGTAACGGATTATCGGCATGATCCGGCAACAGGCGCCCGCGGTGTCATCGCCGACGCCCGTTCCCTTCACCCCCGGGGAGGTATTCGATGAAATCCCGCAGAACCTTCATCAAGGAATCGGCCACGGCCGGTATCGCGGCGGTCGTCGCGTCCGGAATGGCGCCCATGTATGTGAAAAACGCCCGGGCGGCGGAAGGTGTCACCCTGGAGGAGGCATGGGACCTGCATCGCACATGCCTCATCATCGACGCCCATCAGGATACTTCGGTGCGCCGTTTCTCCCGGAACGAGCCTCCCGAGAGCTGGCTCAAACGCGACATGTCCTACCACTGCGACGTGCCCCGCATGACCGAGGGCGGTCAGCAGTACGTGGGGCTCTTCCTCATAGAGGACGCCACCGCCACCGATCTCTGGACCATCACCGAGTTCATTCTCGAGCAGATCGATTCACACCCGGACATTTTCAAGAAGGTGCTGACCTCGCAGGACGCCATCGAGGCGGGCAGGACCGGCAGGGTGGGCATCCTGATGGAGATCGAGGGGCCCGCGCGCTGGTTCCAGGGCAACCTGAACGTGCTCAAACTGCTCTACCGTCTCGGCCTCCGCTCGAACCACATCACCCACGGCGAGGGCGGCCCCGAACCCCACTTCCTCCAGGGCACCCGAAGCATCGTGGCCTACTGCTCCCTCGAGGACCGCGAGGAACAGCGGAAGACCTTCACCGGTCTCACCCCCTTCGGCAGGGATGTCGTGAAGCTCCAGAACGAGATGGGCGTCATGGTGGACCTGTCCCACAGCAACGACAAGACGTGGTACGACGTGATGGAGCTCTCGACCCAGCCGCCCATCATGAGCCACACCGCCGTGTTCGCCCTCTGTCCGAACTACCGCTGCCTCACCGATCACCAGATCAGGACACTCGCGGAACACGGCGGCGTCATGGGCATCGTCGTCCTTCCCGGCTACATCCGGCAGGACAAGGAGAACGCCACCATCGACGATGTGGTCGATCACATCCTCTATGTCCGGGACCTGGTGGGGATCGATACGGTGGGGTTCGGTTCGGACTACGACGGCTTCACCGACCCGCCCATCGTGCCCGACATCTCCCAGGTGGTCCTCCTCACCCAGGCCATGATGAACCGCGGCATGACCGGGGAGGAGATCAGAAAATTCTGGGGCGGAAATTTCCTCAGGGTGATGCGGCAGACGATAGACAAGGGGTGAGGCCGCCGCGGCGACAGGGAATCCCGTTCCTGTCAACCGGACCCATTTATGAGAACGGGGGACACCATCCGGCATCCCCCGTTTTTCTTTGTCATTTTCCGTTCCGCCGTCCCTCAGAACTTCCCGAACTTGAAGGTCAGGGCGCCCGAGACGCCGCTCAGGTCGGCATCGTCCACTCCCACCAGGTCCACATCGGTGACATGGCGGTAGGAGACGCCGAGAGCGATCCTGAACCACTCGGTCACGTTGATCTCGCCGTTCACCGCGGGCTCCATCACGAAGACGGCATCGGACCTGTCGGAGTCGTGACGGTCGTTCCTTCCGTTGTCGTCGTCTTTCTCGACATAGGTGACACCGCCCGCGCCGATGAGGGTGTAGAAGGAATAGTGGATGAGGTTGTCGGGCCGCCCGATCCATTCGAATTCCACACCGCCGTACCCGAACTGGAGCGTCAGGTCCTCCCGCATGCCGTCCTCGTCGAGATAGAAGGCCTCGGCCTCGCCGCGGGCGTCCATCCTGCTCGCCATGCCGTATCCCCCGCCGCCGAGCACATAGCGGTGATTGACGATCCAGCCGCCGCGCCCGCCGACGAACACGGCGGAATTGCCCATCACCTGCGAAGCCTTGACGACGGGGCCGCCGAAACCACCGTGCTCCACCTCGCCCGAAATGAGAGTCTTCATCTGGGCTTGGGCGCCTTCCGCGGCGAGAAGAACCAGTAATGCCGCTGCGAATCGTTTCATACGTCCTCCCTGTATCCGTCTGTTGTAATAATAGGTCACGTTTCGCCGTCTGTCACGTATAATTTCAGCGTCTTCAGAACGACCCGAACTTGAATGTGAGCGAACCCGCCGGGCCGCTGAAATCATCGTCCCCGAGCCCGGTGATCTTCACACCGTCAGCCACAAGCCAGGAAATCCCGGCAGCCACCCTGAACCAGGAAGTGACATTGATCTCTCCCTGGATGCCGGGCTCGAAGACGAAAAATGAATCATGCGCCACATCATCGATGTCTTTGCCTCGTTTGTGGGAATCGAAGCCCTCCACGATCGTCACCCGGCCGGGACCGGCGAGGGCGCTGAGGGTCAGGTGATAGAGACTGTTGCCCCCGAGGGTGTATTCCGCCTCCAGACCGCCGTACCACATGGCGATATCGGTATCGGCCCCGTACCGCGCCGCCGTTTCGCCGGATGTTTTCACATGGGGTCCCGCGCCGTAGAACCCGCCGCCGATGCTCAGACGCCTGTCGATGAGCCAGCCGCCCCTGACACCCGCCATGAACGCCGCGTCATCATTGATCTTCATGGTCTTCACCACCGGCGCGCCGAAACCGTGGAGCCCGATGCCTCCGGCCGCTTCGGCACGGCCGCCCAGACCAACCGTCAGGGCCAGCAAGCCCATCACGCATGTTTTCGCGATACTCGTCTTCATCGTCACTTTCCTCCCGTTGCATGTCCGCCCGTCGCCGGGCCTGTCGTTCAATCGATATCGAAACCGTCACCCTGACAATACTTCGTCGCGCACCCGTCTCAACCGCCGCATTCGAAGCCCACCACGACACCGGGCCAGATACGGTGCCAGAGACCGTCATCCTTCCAGTCGCCGATCGACCAGGGCGCCACATCGCCGCCGTCGTGCCGGTCCGAAACAAAGTAGTTCATGGTCGGGCCGAAATACACCGACCGGCCGCCCGAAAGCCTGAAGCCCTTCACAATCCTGAAGGATGTGATCTGGTGGAAACCGTCGGTCCAGCCGTCCTCCTCATTCAGGTGCTCGGTCGAGATATCGGCGTCGAGCCATCCCGATCCGGTATCCGCGATCCGTGCGCCGAAAAGCCAGCCGACCGACCAGCGGAAGGGATCGTTCGCCTGCGCGCCGAGGTAGAGAACGTTGTGAATGCTGTCTGTTCCGGTTGTGAGCCCGATCTTTGCGAACTTCGATT
>CAYNWJ010000076.1:0-13047 GCA_964400815.1 uncultured bacterium | reverse complement strand
AACGCCCGCCTTGATGTTCTGTTCGGGCTCGAGAAGATCGCCGATCCCGAAATGATTGGCGGTATCCGGCATGACCTGCATCAGGCCCACCGCCCCGTCACGGGAAATACAGAACGGGTCACCCTTGCTTTCCGCATATATGATGGCGCGGACGAGATCGGGATCGACCCCGTACCGGCGGGAAAAGCGGATGATATGGTCGTTCCACGGTTCGATGCTCCTGGCTATCTCCTTCGGATCGATATATGAATGATCGATCCTCAGCGCGTCATAGAACATGCCGACCTTTATCTCGTTGGTAATCGTCATGAACGGGAGTTTCGCCTCGTGTGAAGGCTCGACCCGCTCGAATTTCTTCACAGGCTCGGGAAACGATCCTTCGACCACATTGACCGCGGCAAGAAGCAAGGCCAAATTGCCGAGTAGTATCAATATTTTGCCGATGCCTGTAAAACCGTTGTTCCTTATTCTCTTATATCTCATGATCAACTGTCCTTCCGGTAAACTTCCCAAGTGTTATTTTTTTTCCGAAATACGTGTAGGACGTCATTTCGTCGAGACCGCCCGAGAAACCCGCGCCGCCCGATGCGTCAATGCTTTCCGTCCGATGTACCGTCTCCGCCTCCACACCATCTGTTTCCAACATTCGTGAAAACTCGACATCACCCGTCGTACCACTTCTTCCGGACTCACCGTTTCTGTTGTACGTGAATGAAGAAGCATCGGCGACGGAACGGAATTCTATCATTTCAAATCACACTTTTTTTCAATATGTTATATGAAAAAGCCCTTAAAAATCTCACGGCTTCAACGCCTGTCTGCTGTATATGTTCCCACTGATTCACTTCAATGCGGTGCAACCCGAATATACCAGATTGTATTCCCCCTCGATGTGATGCCGCGCACAATCATCAAATTTCCAGTGATTTCGTTATCATCTGCTTTGCCGCATTCACCACGGTCACGTTCGCCTCGAAGGCCCTGCTCGAAACCATGAGATCGACCATTTCCTCCACGATATTGATGTCGGGATATGTCACATACCCGTTTTCGTCAGCGTCCGGATGGTCAGGTTCGTAGGCGACATTCTTTTTCATGTTCGGAACCTCGATTTCCTCGGTCGCGACCAGGGGCGTCTTTTCCCGATCGAGCCTCACCATATCGGGGGCAGGCATGTGCCACCGCTCATTGCGTCTCAGCTTCATGTCCGCTTTCTTCAGGGCATGGGAAAAGGTCTGCTCGGGATCGGGCTCCATGACAACATGGCGCCGGAGATAGGGATTTCCGTTGCCGTCGGCGTTCGTAACCGACATGTTGGCGATGTTCGAGGAAACGGCGTCCATGCGTCTTCGCTGGGCGGTCATTCCCGAACCGGCAATATCTATCGAGCGGTAAATATTTCCCCTGAAGAGGCTTTCCTTGTGCGTGATGAATTTCATGATGCATTCCTTTCCCCGCGGGGGGATTCCTCATAAGGGATTATCAGCGTCTTCCGCGTATCGCCGTCCTGAGCTGGGTGAACTTGATATTCAGCAGACGAGAGGCCGCATTGAAATCGAGCTGGTTCTTCGCCAGTTCCACCATTTCCCGATCAATATTGACATTGTTTATACCGTTCCAGTAACCGTCCTCGACCTTCGCCACCTTCGGCCCGATGTTCTGCACCCAGTTTGGATCGGGCAGATGGCGCGGATCGGTCCGTTTGAAATTCATCGCGTCCATCCGCACCGCCCGCTTGAGCTCGTCATCGAAACTCACGCCCAGACGCTCGTATCCCGGCGTCGCGACATTCGCGATGTTCGACGATATGACCCGTTGCGCCAGAGCTGCCTTGTCGAGCATCTTGCCGAGCAGAATGTCAGGCTTTTTGTCAAACAGTATCTCTCGAAGCATCGTCAACTTCCCGTTTTGCCGTTGTCGGTGAATTACGGGCATAAAAATAAGCAAAGTCCATGCCAGACTTTGCCGAAAACCCCGCCGGATGACGGTCTATTTCATTATTATTGAATATCTTACATTACATTCTCGATTCCCGGGCGATTCGCCGCGCCCCATGGAAGACCCGCTGAACAGCATCTGAGCCGGCAACAATTTCCCCATGACAATTCTCACCGATGAAACCACGTATCACTTCTGATACATCAAGCCGGTTTCAAAGAACGTTCCGCGAGCATCCTTTCCGCAACCTTCGCGGGACGACACCACGGATGCGTGCCCTTACCATCACCACCACATTCGCCGGGGCCACAAGATATTGGTGCAGAAAGATTGCAGACACCAATACTTCGCGGATAGTATAGCATATATGGGAACAGATGTCAAGAATTTTTTTATAGCTATGTAATAATATTCGAGCGGTTGTCACGCACCGGTCGAATACCGCCGAATGGAACACAGCGGTGATATCGGAAGATGAAAATCATGTGAGGTATGATGTGAAGAGCGCTATTTGAAGGCGTCCATCTCGCCATAGGCGGTCAGCTTGTTGCGGAGGGTGCGGACACTGATGCCGAGAATATCGGCGGTCAGCGTCCTGTTGCCGTCATTTGCCTCGAGGGTTTTGAGAATAAGCTCTTTCTCCACGTCCTCTATCTTCCTGCCCACGATTGAAGCGAGGGATTCGGCGGATGCGGGAGATGGTGCGGCGGCGCCCAGGGCGTCCGGCGACAACCCGCCGTCCTCGATGACACGTCCCTTGCACATGACAACGGCGCGCTCGACGGCGTTCTCGAATTCCCTGATGTTTCCCGGCCAGGTGTGGCCCCGCCACCGTGAGATGACGTCATCGGAGATTGATTCGATGGCCTTTCCGTTCTCGCGGTTGTACTTGTCGAGGAAATGTTTCGCGAGAACCGGAATGTCCTCCTTTCGTTCCCTGAGAGGCGCGAGATGAATGTTGATGACATTCAGCCGGTAGTACAGGTCCTCCCTGAACTCGCCCAGCTTGATCTGTTCGAGGAGGTTGCGGTTGGAGGTGGCGATGATGCGCACATCGACATGGACGGTCTCCGAGGAACCCACCGGCTCGAATTCCCGTTCCTGGATGACACGGAGGAGCTTGGCCTGGAGCCGTGGTGACATTTCGCTGATCTCGTCGAGAAGCAGCGTACCGCCGTCGGCGCGCTCGAATCTGCCGTGATACCGCCGGATCGCCCCGGTGAAAGCCCCCTTGTCATGACCGAAAAGCTCGCTTTCCATGAGCTCGGCGGGAAGCGCGGCGCAGTTTATCTTGACGAAGGGCCCGTCCTTCCGCGGGCTCGAATAATGAACTGCGCGGGCGACCAGTTCCTTGCCCGTACCCGACTCGCCCGTGACGAGCACGGTGGAACGTGACTGGCTGACCGTGGCGATGGTGTCGAGAACGCTCCTGATGACGGGCGAGTCCCCCACGATGCTGCCCTGTCCGAACTGTTCCTCGAGCTCGGAATGCAGACGGCGGTTTTCAACTTCGAGCGTTTTGAACTGGAGGGCGCGGCGGACGATGAGGAGGATCTCGTCGAGGCTGAACGGTTTGGTGATATAGTCGAATGCGCCGATCTTCATGGCCTCGACCGCGTTCTCGACCGTGCCATAGGCCGTCATCACCACGACCTTGCAGTCCGGCATCTTCTCCCGCGACTTTTTCAGAACATCCATACCGGTGACACGGGGCATTTTCAGATCGGTCAGGATCAGATCGTATGGATCCCCGCCCATGAAATCGAGCGCCTTCTCACCGGACTCGGCCGAGTCTACATCGTATTTCTGCGACTGAAGCGATTCGGTCAAAAATTCCCGCATCAGGGATTCGTCATCGACAACCAGGATTCTGCTCACGTCTCGTTCACCTCTCTGTGGCGCGCTGCATGAAATGCCGGACCTGTCGTAATATACCCGTGAACGGCCCGGCGTGCAATCCCGTTCTCAGCCATGAAGCCGCGGAAAAGCGAGCGCGACAGCCGTGCCCCGACCCACCGCCGTCTCGATCCAAATCTCGCCATGGTGGGCCTCGACGATCTTGAGCGCTTCCGCCAGGCCGAGCCCGATACCCTGTTCCTTTGTTGTATGGAAGGGAACGAACAGCTGGCTGCGGGTCCGCTCATCCATTCCGTCACCGTCATCGCACACGAGAACGATACAACCGGTGATGTGGGACTTCAGGAGGGCCGAATCCTTCCGCATCCGTTCGAGCACGTTCCTGCCCGGGCCGTTTCCGGGATCATGGTCCGAATCGCCGGGAATGACAGCGATCGTCACCGATCCCGTCTCACCCGCGGCATCGAGGGCGTTCATGACCACATTTCTGACCGCCCGGGCGGCGTGCCCGGTATCGATTTCCGCCATCACCGTCCCGTCGGGCTCCTCCACACGGCACGCAGACCCCCGCCAGTCGACCAGAAGCGATGCCACAATATCACTGATGAACGGCGATACATCGATCATGCGTGTTTCGAGGTTGAGCTGCGATGTATAGGCCAGGAGACTGGTAACGATACGCTCCAGTTTGTCCACTCCCTCGGTGATCTTGCCGACAAGGCGCCTGCCGTTGTCATTGTCCCTGAGTTCCCGTCCCAGAAGGCCCGCAAACCCGGCGATACCGCCCAACGGATTCCGTATCTTGTGCGCCATGGTCGCCGCCATCTGCCCGAGCGCGGCCAGTTTTTCCTTGCGCGCCAGCTCATCCTCGAGGGACTTGATCCGCGAAATATCCATGAAGATCTCGACGGCGCCGATCATCTCCCCGGAAGCGTTCACGAGCGGAGAGATCGAACAGCCCACCGGAATCCTTGCGCCGCCGGCTGCCACGATGGTCTTTTCGAAAAAGGTCCGCTCACCCTCACGGGCAAGAATCCAGAGGGGCGTCAATTCCTCGGGCACATCGTCGCCCATGACAGCCCGGTAGGCTTTGCCCTGGGCGTCAGCCTCGTCCGTCCCCGTAATCTCGGCGGCGCCCCGGTTGAACAGGGTGATCGTGCCCGCCGAGTCGATCACGAGCACGCCGGACGACAGACTTTCGAGTATGTTGGTCAGATAGTTGGAGAGCCGCTCCTGCTCGGTGAGGCTTTCCGAGAGCTCGCGGTTGGTGTCGGCAAGCTTGACATTGAGGCGGGCGACCTTTTCCTCGAGGCCGGCATACGCTTCCTTGAGGCGTGTGGTCGAAGCGTTGAAGGTGTCGATGAGCCCCTTGAGAAAATCCAGATGCTCGGGAGGAGCATCCGGCTGCGCGAAAGGCAGTTCCGACAGGCCCTCCACATCGAAGTTCTTGCGGTTGGATTCGCTGGAACCGTTATCCGGCATCATCTCCTCGAAATTTTCATGCCGCGGGTGCCCATGATATCGCGGGTGCTGTTTTCCAGTTCGATCACGCGCTCGACCGCTTTCGAAAGGTCCTGTTCCCTGGCGCGGACCAGACGGCGCTCGCGGCCGGTGAGGGACCTGCGCGCGGCGACCGCCTCCTTCGTCCTGACGATCTCCGCGGAACCGGTCTTGATGGACTCGGCGATGCGGGCGTTTTCGGCGAGGGGAGCGGCCATCTCGGAGACACGGGAACCGGAGCTGACGATCTCGTGCACTCTGCGCGAATGCCCCTCCATCTCGCCGTAGAGGCGGATCAGGGAGTCGTAAAGGTCGATAAGATGTTGTACCGTCAATTGTTCCATGGATGGATCCATTTCGGATACCCGCAGTCTCTTAAGTGAGCGTGTCAGCGCGAAATACCCGTGACCCTGTAGCGGAGCGTGCCGCGGGGTACGGTGATCTCGACTGTATCGCCCACGGTCTTGCCCAGAAGTCCCTTGCCGATGGGCGAGGCGGTGGAAATCTTTTTCGCGCCGAAATCGGCCTCCACCTCGTTCACCAGAATATAATGAAGGGACTTTCCGCTGTCGAGGTCCTCGAGTTCGACACGCGCGCCGATATAGGCCTTGTCGTCGTCGATATCGAGATCGTCGATGATCCTGACATTCCTGAGGGTGGTTTCCAGATGCTGAATGCGCGATTCGACGAAGGTCTTCTCTTCCTTGGCCGCATCGTATTCGGAGTTTTCGGACAGGTCGCCCTTTCGACGGGCTTCCTTCAGGGCGGCGAGCACCTCGGGACGCCTCACTTCTTTCAGATGTTTCAGTTCCGCGTGAAGCTTCTTTTCCCCCTCGCGGGTCATGTTGTGATAGGCCATTGTGAAACATGCTCCTTGTCTATCGGTTATATCAGAAATTGTTTTCATGAAGCGGGCGCGGCTCTGAACTCCGGTTATGAAACCGGTGTCGAAAAATGAAGGCGCCTTCATACTGCGCAATACACGGGATATGTGCGTCATTGTCAAACACTGAAGCGGATGGTGAGCACATCGCCGTCCTTGACAATGTAGTCCTTTCCCTCGATCCTGAGCACACCCATGTCGCGGGCGTTCTTGAACGAACCCGCTTCGACCAGTTCATCCCATGCGATGGTTTCCGCGCGGATGAAACCCCGTTCCAGGTCGGAATGGATCGCGCCGGCGCATTCCCGGGCCGTGGAGCCCCGGCGCACCGTCCACGCCCTGACCTCGTCCGGACCACCGCCGGTGAAGAAGGAAATGAGCCCCAGGTTCTCGCAGCTCAGCCGGATCAGCCGCCAGAGCGCCGGTTCCGCGATGCCCATGGATTCGAGGAATGACGTGCGGTCGTCCTCGTCGAGGCTCGATATCTCCATTTCTATTTCGGCGCAGATCGCAGCGCATCGTGAATTGGGGATGTCCGCGAACCGTTTTTCATGATCCGCGGCGTCGCCGTCCGCCAAAGCTTCCTCGCCGATATTGACCACGATCAGGAGCGGCTTCAATGTCAGAAACTGGAATCCCCTGAGCACCTTTTCCTCGTCCGGCGGAAAATCGATGTTACGAAGCGGATCGCCGTTCTCGAGGAGGCCGCGGCAGCGTTCGAGCAGCGCCTGCTCCTTCAAGAGCTCATCTTTTTTCCCGCTCCTGAGGTCCTTTTCCAGACGCTCCAGGCGGTTCGTGACCACCACGAGATCATTGAAAACCCATTCGTCCATGAAGGCGTCGAAACTCTTTCTCGGATCGGCGTCGTCAGTGAACGCATCCAGCACCACGATATGCGAATCGGCGTTCTTCAGGGCCTGGAGCGCTTTTGGTTCGATCACCCTGTCGACACCCGCGGATGTTCCCGCGATGTCGAAATACTCCATGACCGCGTGGGTTATCTTCTTCGGCCGAATCAGTTCGAAAAGTTTTTCGAGCCGCTCGTCGGGCACCTTCACCGTGCCCATGTGCATGTCCCGGCCGTGGCCCAGTTCGCTGTAATCCTGGCCGGTCAGGGCGCAGAACAGCGTTGTCTTGCCCGCAAAGGGCGGTCCGGTGATTCCCGTTTTCATTCCCCTCGTCCACTCCTCTGTCTTTGGATCCTTTTCACAGCTTCATGATAAAATAAGCAATATCAGTACGTCGCACAAACGCTATGTTGAAAAATGCCTTTACACGGGCATCCGCCAAGGTTACCATACAGGTGCCTTTCGCTACTGACAATCCATTCCGGGAAACACTTTCATGACCGCCCATCCACGGACACGGCGCATCACCTTCGCCGCCCTCTTCGCGGCCCTCATGTGCGTTTCGGCGCAGCTTCGGGTGCCTCTGGGGCCGGTGCCGCTGACCCTCCAGTCGTTTACCGCGTGCACGGCGGGCTATGTGCTGGGCCCGGCCGGGGGTGTCCTGGCGATGGTCATCTATGCCGTCGTGGGGCTCGCGGGCCTTCCGGTGTTCGCATCGGGCGGAGGGATCGGCTATGTACTGAGCCCCACATTCGGATATATCCCCGGCTTTGTTGCCTGCGCCGCCGTGACGGGGCACTTGGCCCCTCTGAACAGGCGTGGCTCGACGGCCGCTGCGTGGCTCGTCATGGCGGCAGGCGTTCTGACAATCTACATTCCGGGTGTTCTCTGGCTCATGGTCATCCTGCGCATCATCGCCGACGCGCCCGTTCCGGCGGGGGATCTGCTCGGTATCGGGCTGCTCATTCCCCTGCCGGGCGATCTCCTGGCGAGCATTCCGGCCGCAGCGCTGTCAGTCCGTCTGCGCAAAAAACTCGTCCCCGAAGAGCACACGCTCGACCAGATCGCTCAGTCCTGAACTGTTGTTGGGCCCCACGACGAGATCGGCGACACGCTTCACCTCATCTGGAGCGTTGCCCATCGCCACCCCCACATCGGCCCGGTCGATCATCTCGATGTCATTGAAATTGTCACCCACGGCGACCACCCTGCCCTGCGGAATGTCGAGCATGGCGGCAAGCCTTGTGAGCGCGGCGTGCTTCGTCGCCGTGGCGGCAACGACCTGCAGGAACCAGTATTCGCGGTTCTTGCCGCCGAACACGCTGCTCTCGAAGGGCAGGGCCATGACACAGGCGTTCCGTTCACCGGCGAGCATGTCCCTGACATCGAAAATGACCTCCCGTGAAGCGATCGTGCCGATCTGCAGAACATCGTCAGTGTGATCGAGCACCTCCTTCACACGCCGGCAGCGCCTGTCCTCGGTGACATACCATTCGAAATACCGGCAGGCCCCGTCGAGCGTGTCGTAGAACACCCGCTGGTCGGTAATGTTCGTATCATAGAGCGCGGGAATCGCTCCATGATCGCGCATGACGGCCACGACGCTCCGGGCGGTCCCGGGAGGCAGTGTCACCATGTGCTCGACATCGCACGATGGCAGGGAGACAATGACTGATCCGTTCGAGAGAACGGCGTGACCGATTACGGGAAGCTCCTCGATCACCTCCCGCGCGGCATAGAGCGTCCGGCCGCTGGCCACGGTCAGCACCCAGCCGGCCTCGCGTGCGCGCGCGAGCGATTTCCTCACGCTGTCCGTTATGTGTCCGTGATCGGTAAGCAGGGTGCCGTCTATGTCGATGGCCAGAAGGCCGGTTGGTTCGCGTGTCATTCGTTTCCCGTTGTGAAGGTGGTCGTTTCGTGAGCTGGTGTGTGGCGGCGAAGGTCCGTCAGTCGCCCGAACCGGATCGTTCTTCCCCGTTACGGCGCATGTTCTCCCGCCGCTCGGCCCACCATTTGAGGCGTTCAGCGATGGTCTTTTCGAAGCCGAACCTGGAGGGGCGGTAATAGGCGGCGCCCGCCAGCTTGTCGGGGAGATGCTCCTGGCCGGCGTACCCGTCCTCGTAATCGTGATCGTACCGGTAGCCCTCTCCATAGCCGATATCCTTCATCAGGCGGGTGGGCGCGTTGCGGATATGCAGGGGAACAGGCAATTCGCCGTGGCGCCGGGCATCGGAAGCCGCCTGTTTCCAGGCCGTGTACATGGCGTTCGACTTCGGGGCGGTTGCGCAATAGACGATTGCCTGGGCGATGGCGAGTTCCCCCTCCGGGGTGCCGAGAAACCGGTAGGACTCCGTGGCCGCCATCGCCACCTGCAACGCCTGCGGATCGGCGTTTCCCACATCCTCGGACGCGAAACGCACCACACGGCGGGCCACATAGAGCGGGTCCTCCCCGCCCTCCATCATGCGGGCGAACCAGTACAGCGCCGCATCGGGATCGGAGCCGCGCATGCTCTTGTGAAGGGCGGAGATGATATTGAAGTGTTCCTCGCCGTCGCGGTCATAGCGCAGCGTCCGTTTCTGGGCAGCCGTTTCCACGGTTTCCAGGGTGATGGTCCTTCGTTCGCCGGATTCGCCACGGGCCAGCATGGCCGCCAGTTCGAGGGTATTGAGCGCACGCCGGGCGTCGCCGCCGCCGAAACGGACGAGCGCCGTGAGAGCCTCGGGCTCGATGCCGGAGACAATGGCGCCCACGCCCCGTTCAGCGTCAGCCACCGCCCGTTCGATGATCTCACCGATCTCCCCGTCTGTGAGGGCTTCGAGCACGAGGACACGCGACCGTGAAAGGAGCGGCGAATTGACCTCGAAGGAGGGATTTTCCGTGGTGGCTCCGATCAGAACGATGGTGCCGTCCTCGATATGCGGAAGGAATGCGTCCTGCTGCGCCTTGTTGAAACGGTGTATCTCGTCGACGAAGAGGATGGTCCTTCCGGCGCGCTCCTTCGCCTGTCCGATCACCGCCCGTATCTCACGGATGCCGCTGACCACGGCGGAGAAGGACACGAACGTGGCGTTCGTGGAGCCGCTGATGATGCGGGCGAGTGTGGTCTTGCCCGATCCCGGCGGTCCCCAGAGGATGACCGAGGATATTTCGTCCTTCCTGATCGCCTCGCTGAGAAATCCGCCCTCCCCCACGAGATGATGCTGGCCGACGAACTCCTCGAGGGTCCGTGGGCGGAATCGTTCGGCGAGGGGCTGCTGTTTCTCCTGATCAGCGTCGGGCTCGCCGCTGTTTTCACCGAAAAGATTCAGTGATTCGGTCATGGAATCGCCACCATAAAATAAGGTGAAGGATACATCGGAAGAATGCACAGGCGGCCCCGGCCGGGAGGATGGGAGCACCGGGGCATTCATTATGTTATTCGGCGCTGTCGTCACGGTCGGCCGCCGCCGCCAGGAGCCTGCCCGCGTGGGCGAGGGCCGTTTCCGAAAGATCCGCGCCCGAAAGCAGCATGGCTATTTCACTGCGGCGTGTTTCGTCATCGAGGGGAACGAGCCCGGCAAGCGTCCTGTCGCCGAGCACCTGTTTACGGGCCGAGAAATGCCGGTCCGCCATGACAGCGATCTGCGGCAGATGGGTGATGACAATCGCCTGCCGGCGGCCGGTGAGCTTGCGGAGCTTGCGGCCGATGGACTCGGCGACGCGCCCCGAAACACCCACGTCGATCTCGTCGAACACCATGCTCGGCACATGATTGACCTCCATGAGGGCGAGTTTGAGGGCGAGCATGATGCGGGATATCTCGCCGCCGGAGGCAACCTTGACCAACGGGCGGGGAGGCTCCCCCGGATTTGCTGATATGAGGAACTCGATCTCGTCGGCGCCGTCCTGTCCCACGATGATCTCTCCGCCGCCGTCCTTCACCGTCTCGCCGTGCTCCCGGGAGCGGATTTCGATCACGAGCCGCGCCCCCTTCATGCCCAGCTCGGCGAGGTGGGCCTCAACATCCCGTGACAGTTCCGGCGCCGTCTCCCTGCGCTGTTCAGACAGCCTCCGGGCCTTTTCGGCGAGCTCACGAGCCATTTCATTGCTTTTCCTTTCGAGCGACGCCAGCTCATCCTCCGAAGCCTCGGAACGGTCGAGCTTTTCACGGAGCGAATCGCGGTATTCGAGGATGGCCTCGACCGTGTTCCCGTACTTCTTGCGAAGCCGTTCGATCAGGGCGAGGCGGTCCTCGAGTTCCGAAAGGAGCGCGGGATCGTCTTCGATACCGTCAGCGTATCCCCGGAAAAATCGCGCCATGTCCTCGATCTCCAGGACCAGCTCGTTCAGCTTCATCGAGCGGTCCGCGAGCCCGGGATCGATCTGGACCATATCGTCCACTTCACCCGCGAACATGCCCAGCCGGGACACGATGGACTCGTCATTCTCGTAAAGATCCTGGAACAGCTTGAATCCCAAAGACTTGAGATCCTCTGCCCGCGACAGTCTCCGGATGGATTCCTCGATATCGTCGTCCTCGCCCGGTTTCAGGTCCGCCTTCTCGATCTCGGCCAGCTGAAAGGCGTTCAACTCCCGGTCACGCTTGTCGGCCTCGATGGCGCTGCGGATGGACGCCATCCTGGAGCGGACCGACTGGAGGCCGGTGAAGAGCCTCTTCACATCGGCGGCGTGTCCGTCGAGGTCTCCATACCCGTCGAGAAAGCCGCCGTGCTCGGCAACATTCAAAAGGGACTGATGGTCGTGCTGACCGTGAAAATCGACGAGCCTGTCGCCGATTTCCTTGAGCACCCGGAGCGTTACCGGGCGGTCATTGACATAGCAGCGGTTGTTCCCGTCGACCCTGACCTCACGGCGGAGGATGAGAGGCTCGTCCTCCCCGGAGTCGAGCTCAAGGATTTCGTCCAGCGGAGGAATTTCACCGGTGAACAGCCCCGTCACCTCGAGCTCGTTCTCGTCGGCGCGAACCATTTCCTGCGACGCACGGGCGCCGAGGACCAGTTCGAGGGCATCGACCACGATGGACTTTCCCGCCCCGGTCTCGCCGGTAATGATGTTGAGACCGGGATGGAAAACGGCGGTCATTTCCTCGATGATGGCATAATTGCGGATGGTCAGGGATTCAAGCATTTTTGAGCTTCAGGCTGACACCCCATCTGAGGCGGGTGTGCAGAATGTCGAAATAGGTGGTTTCACCGAAACCGACGACACGCACCGGCTCGTCCGATGATCGAATCACCACTTCGCAGCCGGCGGGAACGTCCACGAAGCTCTGGCCGTCGACCGCCATGCGCGCGCTCCCCTCGACCACGCCCACCCTGACCACGCTCGATCCGTCGATGATCATGGGACGCATGGTGAGCGAGTGGGGACAGATGGGGGCCAGGATGGTCACCCGGCAGTCGGGCATGACCAGGGGCCCACCGGCTGACATGGCATGTGCTGTCGATCCTGTCGGGGTCGCCACGATCAGACCGTCGGCATGGAATTCTCCCGCGTGCCGGTCATCGACCGATATGGTCAGTCTGAGGATACGGGTGTCGATGTTACGGTCCAGAACAATGTCGTTGAGTGAAAAATACTCCCTGTCGCGGGACGTGGAAGCGGAAAAGGCCATGCGCTCGGTGACCAGGTAGTCCCCGGCGGCGAGCCTGGAGGAGACATCGACGATCTCCTCAGGCGAAATTTCCGCCAGGAATCCGACCTTGCCGAGATTGACCCCGAGGATCGGGGCGCCCTTCCCCGCGGAAACGCGGGCCGTGTAGAGAAAGGTGCCGTCGCCGCCGAAAGAGGCTATCATGTCCACGCCGTCGAACAGGGTCTCCACGGGGAGGAAATCGTGCCCGCCCCCGATGAGTTCCGACAGCTCGTCATGAAGGACCGTCCCGACACCCTCCCCCTCGAGCGCCGAGACAAAGGCCGGGATGACCGATTTCGATCCTTCCTTTTTCGTATTGGCGACGATTGCGACCTTCACGTTTTCACCGCCTTTCTGACACGGTCGGCGATGGAGGCCGCATC
>CAYNWJ010000075.1:0-13086 GCA_964400815.1 uncultured bacterium | reverse complement strand
ATAGAGCTGAATCCCGTTGAAAGGAAAAGGGTGCTTAATTAACTTGATAACCGGAAAAACAATTGACAAAGTCACTGTTTTATAGTATAATAACAATACTATGAATCGTTGAAGATCAAGCCAATTTCATTGCGAAAGGAACGGTGTCATGGAAAAGAAAAAACTCTGGGAAAACATTAAAAAATCGGTTGAGGATGGTGTCAAGACCGCCGCCGAAAAAACCGAGGAATACACGAAACTGGGGAAGGCAAAGCTCGACATTCTTGCAGTGAAAAGGAAAATAGGCAAGAACTTCACGGAACTCGGAAGCATCGTATACGAGGCTTCGAAAGACAAAAAAGCCGCTGATATCCTGAAATCGGAAGACGTCAAGAGCCTGATCGACATCATCAAGGGCCTCGAGGAGGACCTCGACAACAAGGAAGAGGCTCTCGAGGAAATGACGAAGAAGGAATCAGGAGAGGAAAAAACAGACGAGAAGGACGAGTCGAAATAGACGCGGTGTCACATGCGTGCTCGTAACCGGAAGACGACAGTGACCATCGTCTTCCGGTTTTTCGTATTTTTTTGTGAAACCATGGATTGTCTCAGTTGTATATCTATATGGAGGAGCATATTCCAGCGCCACGAAAAACATTGCCTTATCCCTGGTGCGGAACCGCACCGGCAATACGGCCCCGACCACGGAAAACCCCTCCGGTTGAAGTTGACATCATGAACCAGGATCGTTATATTTATTGATTAATTTTCCGGGAGACCACACAGTGCCGAAACAACCCAATCAACACACCATTCTCGACATCGCACGCATCTTCGTCATTGCGATGCTTCTTTTCACAGGACAGGCGCAGGCGGCGCTTCCCATCGCAGGCGAGGAAGGCCGGCCTGAGAGCCCGTTCGCACGGGTATTCGAAAAGGTTTCCCCGGCTGTGGTGAAAATAATCATCAAGGGCGTTGTCGAAGTCGATTCGGAAGACGGTCCATGGTGGCTGTCACAGGACAGCAGGAGGAGACGGCCCTATTCAGGCATGGGATCGGGAGTGGTTATTGACCGGGATGGGCACATTATCACGAACAATCATGTCATTGTACGTCCGGACGGTTCCTCAGCCGCGGACAACATACTCGTGACCTTCAGCACCAACGAGGAATACGACGCCGAGGTGGTGGGACGCGATCCCGAAAGCGATCTGGCGGTGATCAGGCTCAAGCTCGACGGGAAACAGCTGCCGGAATCGAAAGTGGCCGTACTCGGCGATTCGGACGCCATCAAGCCGGGTGACTATGCGATAGCGATCGGCAATCCCCTCGGCCTGGAACGCACCATCACCGTGGGGGTGGTCAGCGCCACGGGACGATACAGCAATATACGGCCGACACGGGGCGGCGAGCAGTTGCAGTTCAGGGATTTCATCCAGACCGACGCCCTGATCAACCCGGGGAATTCCGGCGGGGCCCTGTGCGATATCGAGGGCAATATCATCGGCATCAACGACATGTATATCGCCAATTCCGGCATCGGCTTCGCCATTCCATCGAACCTGGCGAAACGAATCGCGGCCCAGATCATGGAACACGGCATGGTGAAACGCGGCGCGGTGGGCATCCAGATTTCCGATGTGAGCCGCGACAACCAGGAGGCCTTCGATCTCCCGGACCGCGACGGGGCGTTCGTTCTCGATGTCCTGCCCGGCACCCCGGCCGAGCGTGCGGGCATAAAGACCGGTGACGTTATTGTCTCCCTCAATGGTGAAAGATTGGAGAATTCCAACGAGTTCATGCTCAAGGTGGGAGATCTGCCGCCGGGAACCATGGTCGAACTCGCCGTGCTCCAGGAAGGGGCCCTCAAGAACCTGAGCCTGACACTTGCTGACCGTCAGGAGACCATCAGCATCGCCCAGAGTGAGCAATGGCGCGGCATCCATGTGGCCGATATCAGTCAATCGACATCGGAGAATTTCGATATTTCGGGAATCGATGACGGCGTGGTTGTTGTGGATATCGATGCCAACAGCCCCGCGGCGGACACATCGCTTGAAACGGGTGATGTGATCGTGGAGGTCAACGGCGAGCCGGTGGGAAATGTCCGGGACTTCGTGGAGCTTCGCGAACGGTACAGCGAATCGAGAAAACCCATGCTCATCTATCGTCTGCGCAAACAACCCAATGGCAGGATCGGGAAAGGTTTCGTGGCAGTAAAAAGCTCATAATCCAAAACGATGACAACGAGGTGATTCGGTGTCGAAACTTGCCAAAAGGCCCTACACCAGAGAAGATCAGTCACTTGACAAGTATCTCCAGGAGATCGGAGAGGTGGAGCTCCTGACGCCGGAAGACGAGGTGTATCTCGCGCAGGAGATCAGGAAGGGATCGCAGGATGCATTGGAAAAACTGACGAAGGCCAACCTGCGGTTCGTGGTCAGCGTGGCGAAACAGTACCAGAACCAGGGGCTTTCCCTCGGTGATCTGATCAACGAAGGGAACCTGGGTCTCATCAAGGCGGCCAAACGGTTCGACGAGACGAAGGGATTCAAGTTCATTTCCTATGCCGTGTGGTGGATCCGACAGGCGATCCTCCAAGCGCTGGCCGAGCAGTCGCGCATCGTACGCCTCCCGCTCAACAGGGTCGGCGCACTCCACAAGATAGGAAAGACATCGAGCGGACTGGAACAGGAATTCGGGCGGGAGCCATCGGCGAACGAGATCGCCGACGAGCTGGAAATGAGCCCGTTCGAGGTGATGGACACCCTGAAGATTTCATCCCGCCACCTCTCTCTGGATGCCCCCTTCAACGACGGCGAGGACAACCGGCTTCTGGACGTGCTCGAGGACAAGTTTCAGCCTTCACCGGACCTGAAACTTCTCAAGGACTCCCTCAAGAAGGAGATCGAAAAGGCGCTTTCGACCCTGACCGACCGTGAGGCCGAGGTCATCAGCCTGTATTTCGGCATCAACCGGGACCATTCCCTCACCCTCGAGGAGATCGGCCTCAAGTTCAAGCTCACCCGCGAGCGTGTTCGCCAGATAAAGGAAAAGGCAATCAAGCGCCTGCGTCACGCGTCGCGCTCGAAACCGCTCAAGGCATATCTTTCCTGATACCGCCGGGCGGGCGGTGCATGAGACCTGAACGGACACCCGTTTTAGCCGGATGTATTCATGACTTGGAAACGCCTCACATTCATACTGATACCCCATTCGCAGGATACCGTCAAGCAGTTCAAGGTGAGCCGCGGGGTATTCCATGCCGTGATCGCTTTTTTGATCATCGCGATCGGCGTGATGGGTTTCTATATCATCGGTTTCAAGGGCAAGTCCTTCTATCGCTCGAAAACGGCGGAGCTCAACACGAAGAACCTCCTCCTGGACCAGCACATAGCGGTGTTCGATTCCACACTCACCGAACTCCGGACGGAGGTTGCCCACCTGGAATCGATCAATACCGCCATCATAGAGAAATCACGCATTTCCGACATGGATCTCAACAGGTTCAGCACAATGACCGAAGGGACCGGGGCGCTCGGAAACGACTTTCTTCCGGAACGAGTCTTTGCGGTCATCAACCGTCTCGATCGTGAAAGCGAGGCTTTCGAATACAATTTCAGCACGCTCTTCGAAATCTGCATGAACCAGGTCGATTTTCTCAAATGCGTTCCGTCCATCAGGCCCTGCCGGGGGATCATCACCAAGGAGTTCGGCCGCTCGTTCGACGAGCTGTCCCAGACGGAAAAGAACCATCCGGGGGTCAATTTCAATGATGTGGAGGGGATGCCGGTGGTCGCCACGGCCGATGGTGTCGTGCAGGAGATAGACGACTCGAAGGAACTGGGCCGCTACATCATCATCGACCATCAGAACGGCTACACCACCCGTTACGCACACCTCCAGCAGCTCCAGAAGATGACCAACAAGATCAGGCTCCGAAAAGGCGACAAGGTCGAACGGGGCCGGCAGATCGGCGCAATCGGAAGAACCGGTGTGAGCGTTCAGGCCATCCCCGCCCATCTCATGTATTCCGTTTACCACCACGGGATCCCGCGCAACCCCCGGGACTACTTCTTCGCAAGCGACATGATCGCCGTACGCTGATTCATTCCTCAATATACACACAATTTACACACAACAGACCGGAGAAGCCCCGCAGGGACCTCTCCGGTCTGTTGCCTCGTGCATATATGAAATGGACCGGTCCGCTTCACATGGCCGACCGACCAGGCGCTTTCATTTCAGAAGGCTTGTCAAACCGAGCGCATCGATGAGATTCTCGGCGGTCTGACGCAGGACCTCGGGTTCGTCATAGCGTCCGCTTTCGATCATGCGCCGCGTGGATTCCACTTTTTCCTCCCGAATGGCGGCCCGTTCCTTTGCATTCATTGCTGCCTCGGCGACAATATCCCCGACCGCGTTCGAATCGGCCACTTTTTCGGCGACATCGTTCTGGAACTCGCTGACATACGAGTCATTCTTCACACGCTCGACGGCTGCTTCCACCCGGTCCATGCGCGGGGGGTAGCCGCCGTTGACATCGAACTGCGGTTTTCCAGGTCCGACCTGTATCGAGTCCTTGGGCGCCGACATGGGATCGGACGGCGCGGCTTCTCTCGATTTCGTCACGCCGTTCGTTTTTCTGTCGTCGACTTTTCCGGTTCCGCCGGCGTTCCCCTGTAAACGCTGGATTTTCATGATGGCTTCTTTCCCCGGAGTGTTATTGTGCTGTTACCTGTTCCACCGCTTCTTTTACTTCCCAACCTGCGGCCGCATTGTGATCTACGACCGGGCATAAGCCCTGATCGCCGATTTGTTCCTGTCCATCTCCTTGAGCTTCCCGACCACGTCCTTTTGGGCGTGCCTGATGGATGAAATCGTCGTCCCCACCTCTTCCACGGCGCCGCGGATGCTTCCGCGGAGCTGTTCCACCAGATCCTCGATAATTCTCTTGTCGCCGGGATCGATCGATACGGCATACTGGTAGTAGTTCTCGAACAGTGTCATGATCGTTCTGTTCGTCATGTTGATCTTCGCCTCTATTCTGCGCTTGGTGCTGTTCAGCATGGGAAGGGACATGATATCGTCGTTCTCTATGCACTCACATTCCCTGCGAATCGCCTCGCTCAGTTGCCTGTGCAGTTCGATATTGAGCTCGAGATTGCTCTTGAGTTCGTTTATCCGGTCCATGGTCCGTCATCCATTCACAAGATTCTGCTTGAATTGATTCCTGTTTCCCTTGAACTTACGGTACTCTTCACTTGAAAATATCTGCCGCCACGCGTCCTCGAGTTCCTCCAGGGAATCCCTGACCTCGCCGATTTTACGGCGGTCGTCGGCCATATGCGCGGCATTGAGCTTCCTGAAAAGGCGCTGATACATGTTCAGAAGGACCTCTCCCATCTGGCCGCTGTCCTTCACATTGAGGGAGAGCATGAGCTCGATGAGAACTTTCTTGGCCTTCGATACATAATGTCCCATTTGAACCTTGTCGGTCTTTCCTGCTTCGAGCGCCTTGTTGAGGAAATTGATTCCTCCCCGGTACATCATCAGTATCAGCTGGGCCTGGTCGTAGTCCTGTGCCTGGGCCTGTTGATACGCACCGTATGCCTGTTGCTTGTACATGTTCTCTCTCCGTCGAAATAGACCGTTGAAGCGTTGTTTCCCAGAGAAGACCTTCATTGCCGTCTCTATAATACCTATCGGAACATCGACGCGCTTCTTTAGGTATTTTTTGCATGTACATGAAAAAAACAGAGAAGGGGCGGAAAGATGATCGGGCGGGCGGATGGAAGAAAGGCTACGCGTCCTGCATGTATAGAATCGCTCCGGAATGCCGGAGGGAATCATGCCCCCTGTACCGGGCGTTCACCCGCCGGACGGTCCGATCATCCGAAGAGGCTCGTGGTGGGCAATGAACCAAGCGACGAGGAAAGCTGCTGCTGCATGGACTGGAGACGCGCCATGGCTTTTTCGAGCTCCGTGAACTTACGGACATAATTCGTGCGCCGCTGTTCGAGACGCTTGTTCATTGTGCTGATCCTGTCATCGTAATTATCGAGGGTTATTTCATAACTGTCCAGTTTCACCTGCAGATAGCCGTCCACGGAACTCGTCATGCCGCTGAGCTCAGCATAGAGCTTGTCTGCGATCCCGGAGATCAGGGTTATCGTTCCCTGGTCGGATCCTTCCGTCTCGAGTTCTTCCGGGGTGATGCTGACATTGACCACCATGCCGGCCGTGTTCGAGCTTTCAGCCGCCGAAGTGAGGGAGCGTCCATTGCCGGCAGCAGTTGAGCCGTTTATGGAACCTGCGACATCCACACCTGCATGGACGCCATCCTCGATGCCCAGAAATGCCCCTCCGCTCGTCGTGAACGTCTTTTTGGAACCGTAATCCCTGTGCGTGAGCACAATCCTTCCGTCTTCGAGAGCGGCATCGACGGTCATCTCGTTCCTGCCCTCCTGAAGCACCTCCACTTCGCCGAAGGACAATCCGGATATGGTCGTGTCGATGGAAATATCGAAACTGCTTGCGCCGGCCTCCCGCTCCTCGATCATGATGCGTCCCCGGGAGTCTATGGTGGCCGAGACGCCGCCGTCATTGAGATCCTCTATGGCGTCCAGCATGTCGCTCACAGTAACCTCATCGATCGTGGTAGAGAAAGTGCGCTGGTAACTCCGGCCGTTTCTGTCGGTTCCCTCGATGGTTATGGTGTCACCATCGGTGGCTTTCACACCAGAGAGTTCCGTAATCAGTGTCGAATTGTCCGCGACCCCGCCCCCTTCGGATAGAAGGCCCTCGGTGAAACGTTTCATTTCAGCATACGACGTTTCAGCCTCGTCGTTGATGAGATTGACCACGTCCACGGCGGACATACCCCCAGAGACATCGACGGACATGGTGGAGCCGTAATTGTCGGTGACGGTCAGTGTTCCCGATCCCTGTAAGGTGTCATCGATACTGTTCGAGCGGACCTCCGCCTGCTCGGCGGCGCGGTTTACGGTGATATCATATGTTCCCGCATCCGAATCGTTCGAATGGTAGACGAACTGGACGTCGTTGTCCGATGCGCTGCGGGTGGCGGTGAAGAGGGTCTTTACTGCGTCCATGTCGTTGTTGAGCGCCTCGTCGAGGGCGGCTGAGTCAACTGACAGCGTGCCGTCGGCAGCCGTCTCGATGCCGACCTGGGCAAGCTGGGTATATGTGGCGTCACCACCGTCGATGGTATCCTGCAATGCGTTCCTGAGGCGCAGAAGCACCGTGCGGCTGGTGGAATCACCCAGCAAAGGTCCCGCCTCGCCGGTATCCTCGTTGTATCTTGAATTGGCATTGATCAGTTTGACGGTGTCATTGAATGCGGTGACGAACGCCTGGACCTTCTCCTTTACAGCATCGACATCGTTTTCGACGGTTATATTGACCGTGGTGTCGGGATCGGCCTTTTTCAGGGTCATGGAAAGACCGGTGAGAACATCGGCGATCTCATTGGTCTCACGGGTCACCTTGACATTGTTGACCATGATCCGGGCATTCGTACCCGAGGACAGGAGCCTGTCGCGCCCTGCGGTCACCGTGGAAACCGCGCCGAAATCAAGTCCGCCGTTTTGCTCGTTGTTTGCGCGAATGCTGAAATCGAGATCGTTCGTACCGTCAACGGTGCAGCGGACCGTTATCTTCCCGTTCTCCAAGGATGCCGTGACATCGCCGCCGAAGGACTCCTCGATTGCGGACAGGAGCTCGCTCACCCTCGAGTTTTTTCCTATCGTGTAGGTGGCTTTCACTTCGTCACCGTCCAGGCCGGTCCCCGAAATGGTGATCGTTTCGCCTTCCGCGGCCGAGAGTTTCTTGAACTTGGTGTTGTAAGATATCTTACTCGTGGAGCCGTTCGTTTCCTCGAGCGCCGCCGTTTCAAAGGTGGCCGTCGCGCCGCCGAAGCCCCGCTCAAGAATTCCCAGTGTCTCGAGTACGTTGCCGTCGTCGGTGAAATCCTGGGTCCCCGTAATTTCGAGGCGGTAGGTCGTGGCACCTCCGGAGGACGTGGAGCCGATCGCGGCGCTCACGCCGGAGAGACCGAGATCGTTGATCTTGTCCCGCACGGTCGAGAGCGTGTCGGAGGAGAAATTGATGTCCAACGACTTGTTCCTGATGGAAACCGTTCCGCTCACGCCTGAAGATGTATTGAGCATGGAGCCGAACGTGGCGTTGGCCGACTCGAATTCGACGGACCGTACGGCGCCGTTGACAATCTTGCGAACGTTCTTGGTGTCATCGACCAGACCAAGCCCGCCGAGTATATCGTTGTTTCCCAGATTTGCTATGGTAAAACCGTCTTCGCCGCTCGTTTCGGAAGAAAGTATCAGACGGTAGTCGGACTCCGTCACCTTGAGGATACTTGCCGAAACGCCGGCATCGAGGGCATTGATTGCATTTCTGATGTCAAGGAGACTGTCGGTCTCCCTGAACTTGAGGCTCGTGTTGTTGATGACGATGCCGCCGGACAGGTTGAGATCATCCCGGTAACCCGTGAACGCATCGCCGGAAATGGATTCGGTTTGTGCAAGCGAAAGGACCCTGATGGAATAATTTCCCGCGCTCGCGGATGATGTGGCGGTTACCGTCAGTGCCTCCTCATCGGAAGAGGAGGCACTGAAGGATCCAAACGTTGAGGCTGTTTTCAGCTCATACGCTTTGTTTTGAAACTCGGAAAGGCTGCTTTTCAGTGACTGATAGGTGTCACGTTTTACCACGGATTCCTTCTTCTGGTTCTCGATCCGGCGCAGCGGTTGAGAATCAACCTTCATAAGGTCGGACACGATTGAGCTTGTGTCCAGGCCGGACATGAGACCGCTGAAGTTTACCGATCCTATCGCCATGATGATCAGCTCCCGAGTTCTTCTCGGTTGGGGTTATGATTGTTATGCGTTCTTATCGATCAGCCAGCCCACGCCTTTGCGCAGTTTGGCCTTCATTGCCAGAATTTCTTCCGGCGGATACTGCTTGATCAGTTCCCCTGTTTTTTTCCGAAAAACCTTGATGACAGTGGTGTTCGCTTCTTCATCAACCGAGAAAGCGACGTCTTTCTGCTGATCGCTGATGATCTTGTTCAGCTTCTCAACAGTGACTTCCAAATCGACCCCCCGTTCTGAAGGGATCTGCCGGTTCTCTCCCTGTCCGCCCGATGGCGCCGGGTTGCGGGGTTTGGTACCGGTTGAAGCAGAACCACTGGGGCGTGAGGTGTCTGATCGCAGTCGATTCGACACTGCGGCCGCTTCACTGCCAGTTTGCAGATCACGACCTATGTCTGCTGTACGACTTTCAATCTGCATTTTAAATCACCTCATATGCCTTGTCAGTATGAATTGGTATTACTCATTCATACCAAGGGAACTGTTACCGGAAGAGCGCCAGAACGTTCTGCGGAGCGGCATTGGCCTGCGCCAACATCGCCATACCCGCCTGAACGAGAATCTGGGATTTCGTGAAGTCTGAAATCTCAGCCGAGATGTCGAGGTCGCGAATCGTGGACTCGGAACTCGCCAGGTTCTCGGAGGTGTTGTCGACACTCGCCACGGTATAGGCAAGACGGTTTTGGATCGTACCAAGATTGGAGCGGACGGTGGAGACATAATCGATCGCCGAGGTCAGTTCGCCCATCGCCGACACCGCGCCGTCGCGGGTCGAGATGTCTGTTGTATCGATAGCCATTTCCGTCGAGGCAACGCCATCGATGGAGAACGTGATCGTGTTGTCGGTTTCGCCGTTCGCGCCGACCTGGAACTGCTTGTCGGTGAATGTACCGTCCAGGAGCGGCGAGTTGTTGTATTCCGACGATGTTGCGATTCGATCGATTTCTGACCGCAGCTCGTTGAACTCGGCATGCAGCGATGAGCGGTTGGTGTTGTCGACCGTGTCCGATGCCGACTGAACGGCCAGTTCGCGCATACGGCCGAGCATGTTGTGGATCTCGTTCAGATATCCTTCGGCCGTCTGAACCATGTTCTTGGCCTGTTCAGCATTCTGCGATGCCATCTGAAGACCACCCACCTGGGAACGAAGGCGCTGGGAAATTGCGAGACCGGCACTGTCGTCCGCGGCCCTGTTGATCCTCAGACCGCTTGAAAGTCTCTCAAGCGACGCCGACAGCTGTTTGTCAGTCTGGACAAGCTGCCGATGCGTATTCATTGCAGAAATGTTCTGGTTAATCCTTAAGCTCATGACTTAACCTCCGTGTTGACCCGATGCTGCACTGAAGACTGGGTCTGCATCCATGCGTTGAAAAACTTGAAACAGCACGAGACTGTTCCGTGAGAAAAAAACAATCCCGGCTTCAGTTGGTCTCGGCTCTGTGATCACCCCCTTATGGAGCGCTAACGAAAAAGGTATAATAGTATGTATTTTATTCATTTATAATTCACCACGTTTTTTTGCCGTTCATATTCTGCCGCTTTCTTCACATACTTAGTATCGGTATGCCGGCAAAAAACTTTAGCGATATTGACATATTTTATTTCGATTTTTCACGATCGTTGCGAGCGGCCGGTGAACCATGCCCGCCATACCATGATATCGGCTGAACGAAGACAATCTTGAGGATGGAATCCGAGATGTAAAAGCGGTCAGGAAAAGGGGAAATCAGGAAGAGGGGCAAAAAGCCCTCAGGGAACACCGGCTGTCTGATCGGGGGATTGCGTAAGGGCCGTCACACCACAGGAAGGGTCCGGCGCGATGTGACGGTTATTTTTTCGATTTTATCCTTGAACCGAGGTCTTTGAGCCGGTCGAAATAGCCGGTTTTCATGGCAGCCATACGGTTCTGGGCCTCTATCTGTTCCCTGATCTCGGCGCGGTGAACGGGGATATGGCGGGGTGCATCGACGCCGATGCGGACAAGTTTGCCGGAGGTTTCGAGCACGGTGACGACGATATCGTCACCGATGATGAGGCGTTCCCCGGGTTTGCGGGACAGTACGAGCATGACGTTTCTCCTTTGCGTCATCCATGAATACGGCGCCACTACTACCGCCCCAATCGCAGGAGGCGGGACGGACGGAACAGCGGAACCGGTCACATCCCTGTAACCGGTAGTAATCTATGGTCTCCGGACATGTTTCACAAGCCCGTTTTAACTCAGGCTGTTGAACACCATTAACTATTCATAAACATATGGAGTTATTTGTAAAGTCTTGTTGCCGGGGCAGGGGTTTTTGTGTATATTTTCACCGTCGGTGATCCGGTCAAAACACTGGGAAAGGAAAATCATTGAATCCTTCAGTCGAACTTTCAGTTCTCAACCTCATTCTGAATGCGACCCTGTTTTCGAAGTTCATCATCATGCTCCTGCTGGTCCTGTCGGTGGTGACATGGACCATAATGATTCACAAGTATTTTTTCATCAATGGTTACCGCCGTCAGATCACACGTTTCTTCAAAAGCATCACGGGACAGGCTTCAGTGACCAATCTGGAGGAAAGCTGCTCGCGTTTCGGCAAGGGCAACGCGAAAACCATGCCCATACTCCTGCTCAGGCTCCTTCAGGCCCATGAAAAAGGCACGCTTTCCACACCGCCCTCAGCAATTCTCAGCAATGCCCTGCTGCACGAGTCGAACAAGCTGATGAGCGGAATGAACCTTCTGGCCACAGCAGCGAACGCGAGCCCCCTCATCGGCCTGCTCGGAACGGTATGGGGCGTGATGTATGCCTTCATGAACATCGGGCAGATGGGGTCTGCCAGTATCGCCGTCGTTGCCCCCGGCATCGCCGAGGCGCTCATGACAACCATCGCGGGTCTGTGCGTGGCGATTCCCGCCATGGCGGGGCATAATTTCCTGACCGGCTGGATCAATCTCAGCCTGGACACGCTCGAGGGCATCAACGAATACACCCTCTCCATACTCAAAAAGGACCGGGGACGCCGATGATCTCCCGCAGAATGGTCAAGGCCGAAATATCATTTGTCAATCTCATCGACGTCACCCTCGTGCTCCTGATCATATTCATGATCACCGCGCCGGCGATGCACGGGATGATGCAGGTGGACCTTCCCGCGGCCAAGGCGTCACGGGCGAACATCACCGACGGCATTCTGATCACGGTCGACGAGGAAGGCGCGATCATCATCGACAAGGAAACCATTCCGCTGGAGGAATTCGACGCCCGTTTCGCGGAAATATGGGAAAAACGAGCCGGCGAGCCCGTCTATGTGAGAGGGGACGAGAACGCCCTCTACGGCCATATCATGAACGTGATCAGCGCGGTCAAGGAAACAGGCGGAGAAAACGTGGGGCTGGTCGTGGAGGACCGGCCGCGCAAAGAGAAATAAGGACACGTTATGCTCAGGCATTTGATGTATTCAATCGCGGGACATGCCCTGGTCCTGGGACTTCTGGTCTTTCCCGCTTTTCTCCAGGCGAAGCCCCGGAGGATCGAGACAGTCTATACCGTCCAGGCCCTGAGCCCTTCGGATATTCAGAACATGGTCAACAAGACGGCGCCCGCGGGGAAACCGAAGCCGAAACTCCCCCAGCAGGCGCAGGTTAAGGAGGACCGCGTCCTTCCCAAGGAAAACTGGCGTCCCAGGCAGACCGTGAAAAAATCCTCGCCCGAAAGCGGCGAAAGCACCACAACGGAAACGAAAACAACGAAAAGCAAGACGCCGGTCAGCGGCATCCAGGTGGACAGCGAATTCGATTATCCCGACTATCTCCTCACTCTTCGGGCGAAAATCGAGCGCAACTGGCGTCCGCCAACCCTCCGTGTCCCCCTGAAGACACGCGTCTTTTTCCGCATCGACCGTAACGGCGCCATTCTCAGGACGTTCGTCGAGGACAGAACGGGCAGCATGCCGTTCGACCTTTCCGCCATGAACGCGGTCACGAAATCGGCCCCGTTCGATCCGCTGCCTTCGGACTATCCCGGTGACGAGATCGGCATTCACATGGATTTCATCTATCAGCCGTGAACCGTATGCCGCACGAACGGGGGTTACGCATGAATCACTGGCAATCCCCAAAAAACCCAGCGGATAATAGCATAAGATATTATATTAAATCCAACATACAAATAAGAAAAGATTCTTTGAACAATTGATGAAACCGCATGTAA
>CAYNWJ010000074.1:0-13178 GCA_964400815.1 uncultured bacterium | reverse complement strand
TGAATGCAGCGGAAATCGCCGTCAGGGGGTCGAATGCGAATGGGCATGCCGGTTCCGCCGCGACTGTCGGCGATTTCAACGGTGACGGCCGTAAGGACCTGGTGATCGGCGCCCATGCGGCGGGTGACGGCAGGGGAGTGACGACCGTCCGTTTCGGCTCGGCCCAGTTTTTCTCCACGGACATCGATCTCGCCGAAGAGGACGCGAATATCCTGCGGATCACCGGAGCAAGCGTCCTCGAATGGTCGGGGTATTCGCTCGCGACCGCCAATGTCAACAACGATGCCTACGACGACATCATCATCGGCGCATGGAAAGCCGACCCCGACGGCGGCAGGGTGAACGCCGGACGGGTGTATGTGGTTTTCGGCTCCGCGACACTTCATTCGGCCGCAGACATCAATCTTTCCGTCTCCTCATCAGCATTCGCTGTGATCGAGGGCCGGGTGAAGCAGGACGGCATCGGCTATTCGGTCGCGGCGGGAAAGATCAACAACGACGCCTTCGACGACATCGTCATCGGCGCGCGGGATGCCGATCCCCTGTCGCGCACGGACGCCGGCGCCGCCTTCGTCGTGTATGGTTCGGCTTCCTTCACCGGTCTCGATCTCCTCTCTGCGGCGAGCGGCTATACCGAGATATACGGGGAGAATGCCGGGGACCGTTTCGGAACAGCCGTCGGATCGGGCGACATCGACGGTGACGGCCGTGACGATGTCATCGCCGGGGCCCCGAACTACTACAGCAGGAAGGGCGCGGTCTATTTCCTGCCCGGAGAGGCTTCGATCGACACCCTCGACACTCTCGACTCCCGTGACCGTCCGGCCGGCATGTCGGTGTTCATCGGCAACGCGTGGAACGACTACACCGGAACCACGATTTCCGTGGGCAATCTGAACGGTGACGCCTTCGAGGACATCATCATCGCCTCTCCCGGCGGTGACTACGAGGGCAGGGCGGACTGCGGGGCGGTCGATGTGCTGTTCGGGAAGAGCGCCATGCGTAATCTCGAACGGATTTTCGGCATGAGCCCCTGGGCTTTGGACAACGATTTCCGGGTGTACGGCCGTTCGGCTGGTCACATGATCGGCGGCGCGCTCGGGGCGGGCGACATCAACAACGACGGCCACGACGAGCTTCTCATAGGCGCGAAACGGGCTGATCCCGATGCCGCAGCGGGCGCGGGAGAATCCTATGTCATTTCCGGCAGCGCCGCCATTCTCGACCAGAAACAGGTTGTGCTCCCGGACACGCTCGATTTCGTCACTGTCATCGAGGGCGCAGCCGCCGGCGATTCGACCGGGAGCGCTGTTGCAGCGGGGGATTTCGACGGTGACACCTACGACGATCTCGCCGTCGGCGTCATGGGGCTCGACACCGGAGAGAACCGGAATGATACGGGCGGACTTTCAATAATCAAGGGGTTCGGCGCGACCGCAGTGTCTTCCTACAGCCCCGCGCCCGGCTCCTATGCAGGGAAGAACGCCACCGTCTCCGCCTATTACAATTCCGACATGGATTTCTCCTCCATCACCATCACCGACAGCGTCAAGGGCGAAATCGTGAGCGCCCTCTCCATAGGAAGTGACAATATTCAGTTCACTCCCACCGGCGGTTTCACTCCCGGCGGTACGGTCACGGTCACCATCGACGGGGACAATGAGGAAGGGGAGGCGGTCCCGCAGCTCCAGTGGTCGTTCCTCGTCAAGGCCGATGAAACGGCGCCGAAATTCCTTTCGGTCACACCCGCCATGGGTGAGGAAAACGTTCATCCGGGACAGGATGTGGTCGTGACATTTACCGGCGATGCCCGCGCCGATTCCACGACCACCGCACTGACCGGCGTGGGGGACCGGACCATCACGCTCACTCCCTCCTGGACTGACAGTGTGATGACCCTGGTGAACAACAACGCCTTTCAGCTCGGCGAAACTGTCACCGTTACGGTGGACACGGGTGATCTGTACGGCCAGCGCGCGGATTCCACCTGGTCGTTCACTGTCCGCCCCGAAACCGATCCCCCGGTTTTCATTCTCGAAGTGCCCGGCAGTGTTGACAATCTCCCCAAGAACGGTCATATCACCCTCCATTTCCCGGCGGATGTGGACACTTCGACCGTTCAGACGCCTCTCGACGGCGGTATCAGCGGATCGTTCGACGGCGGCTGGGCATGGTCGGACACGTCCTACACCTTCACGCCCGAAACGGACTACACACCGGGCGAGACGTTGTATCTCAGGGTCTGGGCCGATGACATCCACAAAAACAGCGTGAGCGACAGCCTGGTGACCTTTACCGTCAAGCACGACGAGGAACCTCCCTCGATCCTTGCCTTTTCCCCCGCAGACGGCGCGGTGAACGTCCATCCCGACGCGCCGCTCGAATTCGAATTCACCAGCGATGTCAACCGTGACTCCACCACGGTGTCCTGCGTCGGGTCCGTACAGGGAACAGTATCGCTCACCGCCGAATGGAGCGACTACACGGTCAGCTATTCCCACGCATCATCCTTCGTGACGGGGGAGACGGTTACCGTCACCCTCTATACAAGCGACGATTACGGCAACTTCACCCAGGCGGCGCGCACCTTCACCGTCAGGCCCGACACCACACCGCCGTCCTTCGTTTCGACTGTCCCGGGCCTCAGACTCCTCATGCGCCGGACCGACCCCATCAGCCTGCACTTCCCGCCCGATGTAGACAAGGAAACGGTCGAAACGGACCTGACAGGGAACCCGAGCGGGACCATCGGCGGCTCATGGGCATGGTCCGACACCACATACACGTTCACCCCCTCGCCCGGCTACAAGGCTGCCGAAAACCTGACCCTCACGGTCTCCGCGAAGGACATTTTCCTCAACGCGGTCGAGGACAGCGTGCTGACCTTCAAGGTCAGGCACGACGAGACGCCGCCTTCGGTCACGGCGCGAACACCGGGAGAAGGGGCCGAGGACATCGCACCCTCATCGACGATTGTGATCGATTTCAGCTCTGACATCAATCCCGATTCGACGAGCGTCACGGTGAAGAACTCCTCCGGACAGCCGTATGCCGGCACACGGACATGGAGCGGTACGCGCCTGACCTTTACGCCAACCCTGACCTATGCACTCGGCGGGACCGTCACCGTCAGCGTTTCTGCCTGCGATTCCTATGCTAACCGGGCCGTGTACGGGTGGACATTCACCGTGCGTGATGAGACCTCGCCCCCGTATCCCCGTATCATCACTCCCGTGTACACCACGCTTCTGGGAATGTCCGAAGACGTCACACTGGGATTCCCACGGGATGTTCTGAAGTCATCGGTCGATGCCGTGATCACGGACAATATTCTCCACAGCCCGGTTGGCGGGACCTGGGCGTGGGCGGACACGAATCATGTCTTCACGCCCTCGCAGCCCTACCCGCGAGGAAGGGATCTCACGCTCACCGTCAGCGCCGCCGACAGTTCGGGAAACTCGTTCACGAACAAGACCTACTCCCTCAGCGTGAAACCCGACGAAACACCGCCCTCGGTCGTGCAGTCCACCCCCGCGTCATATGCACTGTCGTATGCGGCCGGAGCGAATCCCACGGTTACCTTCTCAGCCGACGCGGTTCCCGATTCCACGACGGCGGGCGTGTTCAGCACGGTCCGCGGGTGGCTTACGGTCACGCGGTCATGGAACGCCAATACGCTCACCCTTTCCGGCGTGACACCGTACAGCGCGAACGAGATCCTGTACGTCCACGTAAGTTCGGCCGATGAGTATGCAAACAGGCGGGAGTACCGATGGTATTACACAACGGGCGCTTCCTTCGGAACACTCCATTTCACCACCTCGGCTCCGGCGCCGAAACAGCTTCTCGCCACATCGTCGGCCATTACGGTTCATCCATCGGCGTATATCGACACGGCCACGGTCGATGCCGTCCTGAAAAAGAGCGGAGGAGTGGAGGCGCAGGGGACATGGGCATGGACGGAGGCTGGCTATGGATTCACTCCGGGAGCGGCCTATCCGCTCGATGGCGTGCTTACGGCCGAGGTTTCGGCCACGGATATCTGGGGCAATGCGGTCCCCGTGTATGCGGAATCCTTCCGTGTCAGACGGGACGAAACACCCCCGGCGATCCTCTCCCGCTCACCAGCAGATGGGGCGGAGAATGTTACGCCCGACGCGGATATCACGGCGGTCTTCACGGAAGACGTGGTCCCCGATTCCACGACGGTGTCCCTGCATGGCGAGGGCGGGCGTATCATCGCATTCAATTCATCCTGGAAGATTCCGTTCTGACAATCCCCAACAGCGGCATGTTCCGGAACGGCGAAACGGTCACGGTCAATGTGTCCGCCGGTGACGACCAGGCCAATCGCGGCTCCCATGCATGGTCCTTCAGTACACGGCCGGAGACGGTGCCGCCCGATGTTGTTCTCGACGTGCCGCTCGCCCCGTCGCTCATGCACACGAACCATCCCATAACGCTCCGTTTCCCCGGTGATATCGACAAGGGTTCGGTGTCCGTATCCATCACCGGAAGTGTGAGCGGCCCGGTGACCGGTTCGTGGGCCTGGTCGGATTCATCGTATGCCTTCACGCCGGACGGGTATGCGCCAGGTGAGACGCTTTCTTTGACTGTGAACGCCATGGATATCCATATGAATGCCATGCCGGAACATCAGTTCGAATTATCCGTGAAATCCGACGAAAATCCACCCATGATCCTCTCCCGCTCACCAGCAGATGGGGCGGAGAATGTTGCGTCCGATGCGAATGTAACGGTGGTCTTCACGGAAGATATTGACCCCGATTCCACGACGGTGTCCCTGCATGGCGAGGGAGGGCGTATCATCACATTCAATTCATCCTGGGAAGATTCCGTTCTGACGATCCCCAACAGCGGCATGTTCAGGAACGGCGAAACTGTCACGGTCAGTGTGACCGCCGGTGACGACCAGGCCAATCGCGGCTCCCATGCATGGTCCTTCCGGACACGGCCGGAGACCGTGCCGCCCGATGTTTCCGTCGACGTGCCGCTCGCCCCGTCGCTCATGCACACGAACCATCCCATAACACTCCGTTTCCCCGGTGATATCGACAAGGGTTCGGTGTCCGTATCCATCACCGGAAGTGTGAGCGGCCCGGTGGGCGGCTCGTGGGCCTGGTCGGATTCATCGTATGTCTTCACGCCGGACGGGTATGCGCCCGGTGAGACCATGGTGCTTACGGTCGATGCCAGCGATGTCAACGGCAATGCGATGCCCCGGCACGAATTCGATCTCGCAGTCAAGGGTGACGAGACCGCCCCCGAAATCCTGTCTTTTTCGCCGCCGGACGGGGCGGTCAATGTATCGCCGGACGAGAATGTTACGGTTTCTTTCAGCGATGATGTCCTGCCTGATTCGACACGGGTGACGGTGACGGGGAGAGAGGGACGGACGATCAGCCTCGCCGCCTCCTGGGACGCTTCGACGCTGACATTTTCCAATGGGGGTGAGTTCGATCTCAGCGAGACGATAACGGTGGATGTGGATGCGGGCGACCTGTTCGCAAACAGGACGCAGCGTGTCTGGACCTTCACCGTGCGCACGGAGGCAAACACACCCGCCCTCAGGCTGGATGTGCCGTCCGACCCGAATCTCATGCGGACTGACGATCCCATCACCCTTATCTTCCCAGGAGATATCGACAGGGACACCGTTGAGGCAGCGCTCGAGGGTGACTTGAGCGATGACGTCGCCGGAACATGGGCATGGACCGACTCGCTGTATATCTTCACCCCCGTGGGATACACGCCGGGCGAGCGGCTTTCCCTCGTTGTGGGCGGATCGGATGTCAACGGCAACGTCATTCCCGAAACCGAGTTCGTCCTGTGGGTGAAGGGTGACGAGGAACCGCCACGGATCCTATCGACCAACCCGCCTCCCGGCGCGGACAACATCGACCCGGCCGCTGATGTCACCATCGTCTTCTCCGGTGATGTCGAACCCGATTCCACCGCCGTGACCATAACCGGCGACGCGGACAGACCGATATCGATGCAGCATTCGTGGCGGGACAGCGTGCTGACCCTCGTCAACACCAATTCCTTCCGGTCCGGCGAGCTGGTGTCATTCACCCTGAACGCCGGAGACCGTTACGCCAACAGGATAACCGGCCAATGGCACTACGACATCCGCCGCGAAACCGTACCCCCCGTCCTCGACCTCGCGGTTCCGGAGAGCGACGGCATCATTCCACGGAACGCTTCCTTCATGTTCGGATTCCCGGCGGATATCGATACCGCAAGCGTCGATGTGTCCCTGACCGGAAGCGTGAGCGGATCGATGCCCGGCGATTGGTCTTGGGCCGATTCCACGTTCACTTTCACACCATCCGGTCTGTATGAACCGGGAGAGACGGTCACCCTCGCGGTAGCCGCGAAGGATGTGAACGGCAATACCATGGCCGAACGGTCGGAGACCTATACCGTGGGCGAACACTCCCCCTGGATCGTCTATTCCTCGATCACCCGCGTCGACGGCGACAAACCTGTGTTCCGCATCGAGTTCGAGTCTTTCGACGATGACGGCAGCTATACTGTTTCGCGGGCATGGCAATACTCCACGGACGGCCGGAACTGGCATGACATCGCCCAGTCGCAGATAGCGGGGAACGAGTATCATGGCGTGGGCTCCCATGCCATCACCTGGACCGCCCCCGATTCGCTCGATGGCGTGTATGCCGAAAATTTCAGGTTCAGGATGGAACTGTACGACGGTCTGTTCTCCTCGGGCCGGCAGCCGTCACCGCCGTTCATATTCGACTACAACAGCCCGCCGGCGGTTGCTGTCACGGGCGTCGCGCCGGACTATGAATCCGGTGAGCTGGCGATTGCCTTTTCGATAACCGATGCCGAGAGCGATTCGGTCGATCTCGCGTTCTCATTTTCACGCGATAACGGCGTCACCTGGTCGGATGTTGAGAAAGATGATGCCATTCAGGGGCTTTCAGAAGACCTTTATACGGGATCGTTCAGGTGGAGCTACATTGACAGTCTCGAAGCGGGAGTCGATTATTTCGGATTCCGTGTCCGGTTGACCCCGCATGACTTCAAGGACGGTGAGCCGGGGATTTCGGAACCTGTCAACATCGATCTGAACGAACCTCCCACGGTGCTGCTCGATGATATTTTCACCACGCAGAGCGGCGATGTGACCATCGAGTATCATGTTGCCGATGCCGAAAGCGACACCGTGAGCTTCTCGTGCTGGTACAGCCTGGACCGCGGCGAAACATGGAACGCCACTTCCAGTGTCACCGGAAGGCTCGACCGTACCGAAGCGGAAGGAAACCTCGTCTGGCACTCGAAACGTGACATTCCCGCCATTCAGACCTTCAGCGCCGCCTTCAGGGTGGTGCCGTACGATCACGACGAGGGAACGGGCGATGCCACCCGGCAGTTCCAGCTCTTCAACAACGGACCCCCCTCCATCGTCTTTTCCCTGCCGGAGGAGGCGGGAAACACCATCGCCGTTCCCTTCACCATCAGCGACCCGGAAAACGACACCGTCTCATTGACCGTCGAATGGTCTGCCGACGGTGAAGACTGGTCGGAGGCCAGTGTCATTGGAACGCTTTCCGGCATTGAAGAAACAGCCTATGAAGACACCCTCATCTGGCAGAGCGGGCTCGATGCTCCCGGCGTTGTCATCGATGAAGCACACCTGCGGATAACTCCCGCCGACTCGTCCAATCCCCCGGGATCATCCGCGCTCATTCCCGGTGTTCGAACCCTCAAGCTCGATAATCGTCCGCCGCGGCTGCTCTCTGCGACGGGATTCGCCGGAATGGACTCGGTGTATTTTTCCTTCGACGAGGATGTATCCGGCGATGCGGTGTCCGATCCATCCTCCTATGGCCTGAGCCATGGGCTCGCGCCCGCCTCCGCGGGTGTTCTGCCCGGCGGGGAGATGTATTTCATCGTCGTGCAGGACGGCCAGGAACTGCCGCTCGATACGGTGACCCTGACGGCCTCCGGGATCGCAGACAAGTATGGCGCCACAGGCGAAACGTCCCTGAGCTTCATGACCCAGGATGACAACGACAATCCCGAAGTCACCCTTTCGGCTTTGCCGGATACCGTCGAAGTGAATGTCCCCGTGGAGTATGTCATCCGGGACACGGAAGGTGACCCGGTCACACTGACCGTCCGGTATTCCATCGACGGGGGAGAGACATGGTCAGAGGCGATGGTGGAGGGTGAGATTGCCGGGATCGCGCCGGATGCCTACACCGGCTCCTTCGTCTGGCGTGCGGATATCGACCTGCCGGGCGCCGGTTTGGACGGTGTCCTTTTGGAGGTCGTTGCGGCTGACACCCAGGCCGGGACGGCGTTCATATCCGATCCATTTTATGTCGATACCAATATTCCCCCCGCCGTTTCGCTCTCGACCGCGGACCCGGACAGTATTTATTCGGGAGCTGTGACAGTCGGATATCAGCTGTCTGACAGCGAAGGGGACACCCTCCGCGTGGAAGCGTCCTATTCCCTCGACGGCGGCGCAACCTATCTGCCGGCCACGGTTGAAGGCATTGCGGGAGAAGGGTTTGCACCGGAAGCGTATGCAGGTGTTTTGACGTGGGATACGGATACGGATGTCGAAAATTCATTTGCAGAAGCGTGGTTCAAGCTCATCCCCTTCGACGACGGTCCCGGCGTCCCGGACAGCCTTCTGGTGAAGATCGACAATTACGGGGTCTGCCAGGTGGCGGTCTCGGCGCCCGACGGCGAACAGACCGGAGACATCACGATATCATATGGCATCAGCGATCCCAACGGCCTTCCCGTGACTCTCACTGTCACGTTTTCAACCGACGGCGGCGCAACATGGAGCGACGCGGTGGTCGAGGGGAATCTCGCGGACATCGGACCGTCGGGCTACACCGGCTCCTTCGTCTGGAAAGCGGCCGGGCAGCTCGCCGGTTTCGAGGGGTCTGTCATGATCAGGGTCCTTCCCGACAACGGCATGCAAGGCTTGAGCGCGGTTTCAACGGTCGCGGTCGACTACAACGCTCCTCCCACGGTTGAAATAGGCGAGCTGCCCGAAGAGCTCGCGGGGGAGGTGAGCATTCCCTACACAGCGACGGATGCGGAGGGCGACACCGTCGATGTCACGTTCGAATATTCGATCGACAGCGGGGGGACCTGGTATGCCGGGGAAATTGAAGATGACCTTTCCGGCATCGTGGCGGACGGCTCCACACGTTCCATCACATGGCTGACCGGTTCCGATCTGCCGGGCCGGGAAACAACCCGTCTCAGGCTGCGGCTCGCGGTTTCCGACTCCGACGCGGGTGTCGGCGACGAGACCGGCGATCTGCATCTCGACAACAACCAGCCGCCCGCGATCGCGTTGACGCCTGCCGATGCAGACTCGGTGTTCGACGGCACCGTCGAGATAGGCTATCAGATCACGGACGCCGAGAACAACATGACCGATCTGCTCGTGGAATACTCGACTGATGATGGAGATAACTATGCGACGGCAACAGTTACGGGCAAGACTTCGGGGATATTTTCAAGCGGCTACCAGGGGGCGTTCACCTGGGATATCACGGCCGACCTTCCCGCCTATTTCGGCGAGGCGCTCCTGCGCGTCACACCCGCCGACAACGATCCCGGAGAAAGCGTGACCGTCACGATCAGGATCAACACCATAGGCACGGCGCAGGTTTCCCTGGCCCTGCCCGACGGCGAACAGACGGGACCGGTCACCGTATCCTATCTCCTTGCAGACGAGAACGGGAACACCATCGATCTCGTGGTACACTACGCCCGCTCATCCTTCGGACCGTGGTACAGCGCAACGGTCGAGGGGACGATCGAGGGCATCGAACCCGGCGGGTATTCAGGCTCCTTCACTTGGCGGGCGGATGCGGACCTCGACGGTCTCGACGGCGTCGGCTGGCTGCGTGTGACGCCCGATAACGGGGCCGTCGGGCTTGCGGCCGTGGATTCCGTTTCCGTGGACTACAACGCCCCTCCGCTGGTCGAGCTTGATTTCATCGACAAGGAAAAAATATATTCCGGCATGATGGGGGTTTCCATCCTCGTCAGCGATGAGGAGAGCGACGCATATGACATCGTGGCCGAATATTCCGTCGACGGCGGTGCGACGTTCACTGCCGCGACACTCGCGGGCGACACGGACATCAGGCCCGGTTCGACGCAACGCGTGTTCTGGGACACCTTCGCCGACCTGGGCTTCGTCCATGAGAAGGAAACCCTCCTTCGCCTGACACCGTGGGACACGGATGCGGGAACTGCATATGTGACGGGTTCGTTCCGGGTGACCAACCTTCCGGGGGATTTCACATTCGACGGGAACATCGACGGAAGCGACCTCCCGGTGTTCGTGGATGCCTGGAAAAAACAGGACCTTTCCATGGAACTGGGACCGGCAACCGGAGAACCGCCGGCCCTTACGCTCCAGTCAGACGGTGTCATCGATTTCGAGGACCTGGCCGTTTTCGTCATGATGTGGAACTGGCAGAGCGGCATGAGCGGCCGGTATGTGGCGCGCGAACTGCCTGATGCCGCCGAAAACGGCCTGCGCGGCGATGGCGCGGCAGCCTGTCCGTTCAGTGTCGGGCAGGGTGATGATGGTGTTCTTGCAATCGAAAGCGGGCCGGTCCTCGATTATGCGCGATTCGTTCTTCGCGCCGAAAATCCTGCCGCCGGCATGGCATTCGAAGGGGGTGGCTGGTGGTCGATGGGTCCCGGCGTCTTCCTCGACCGTGAAAACGGCGACGGCGCTCTGGAGGCGGCCGGAGCGCGCTTCGATGCGCCCGCAGCCACCGGTCACCGCATGGACATGGGACGGATCCTCTTCACGGGTGATCCCGGTTCCCGTGTCAGCATCAGTTGGGAGGCCAGGATCGCCGGGGAAACAACCATCCGCTCCGGGACGCTCGATATCGACACATCGCGTCTGACGTTCGGGCCGGGCGCTTTCGCCCTCCGGCAGAACACACCCAACCCGTTCAATCCGTCGACGACCATCAGATATGACCTTCCACACCGCACGCACGTGTTCCTGGCGGTCTACACCGTTCACGGGCAGCTTGTGGATGTGCTTCTGGACGGCGCTGTAGGACCGGGATCTCATGCGGTCGTATGGGATGGATCGGGCATGGCGGCCGGGGTCTATATCTGCACCATGCGCACGAACGGTTTCACCGAAAACAGGAAGATGCTTCTGGTCAAGTAATACAGCGGCCCGGATGAGTGTATCACCGCTCGTCCATTCCGGTTTACGCCCGTTTATCCCGTCCCGAAATTCCTCATGAAATCGAGCAGCCCCAGAATCGCCGAATAGGAGATGAACAGGGAGAATATGAAGGTGACCACCAGTCCGATATTGAGCGGAAGCGGGTTTCGGTAGTCTTTCCTGCTGTTGAGTATCACGAACAGGATGACGATGAGCAGGGGCATGACCACGGGGCTGATCGCCTGTGACGCTATCATGATGATGACCGGTCTGCCGCCGAAAACCGGTACGACGAATCCAAGCATCGCCGCGAAAAAGACGGCGACCCTGATGGCCGTGCGGTCCATCTTGCGGGGAATGTTGAGATAGTCGCAGACGAGCCAGGGGCCCAGGCAGTAATTCGGGAAGAGGGAGGACAGGGCGGCGGCGATGATGCCGAATACGAATATGCTCGTGGCGAACCGCCCGGCCAAAGGCTCAAGCGTGGATACCATGTCGATGGCGTTTTCCACCACGATGCCGCGCGGGAACATGGTCCCGGCGGCGCAGGCGATGATGGAAGCGCTCACCACGAAGGTGAGGAAGAGGGAGAGCATGGCGTCACGGTTCTCCTCCTTCAGGTCGGCGAGCCTCCACCCCCTTTCGGCCACGAGATAGCTCCGGGTCACGATGCACACGCTGGCCATGGTGGTCCCCACGAGGCCGGCGAGAATGAGATGGGCGTTGCTTTCGGCGGGCATTTTCGGCACCATGCCCCTGATGACCTGGACGGGATCGGGAATGACCATGAACATGGTCACTACGAACGACAGGCCCATGATCGCCACGATCACCGCCATCGCCCTGAGGAAGAAATTGTGCGTGCCCTTCCAGAAGAGATAATACAGGATGCAGTTGAATATGAATGCGGTGAAGATGGGGTTCACCCCTTCGCCGTCGGCGGTGATCGGCCGGGTCCATTCCCTGACCACGTCGGTGGCGATTCCCATGACGCCCATGATCGATGTGATGACCGAGAGCATGAGACCGAAAATGATGAACATGGCCATGGCGCGGCCCATTTTCTGCTTGATGGAATATATGATGGTATCGCCGGAAACGATTGTGCTCCTGCTTATTCCAACGATCATCACATAGGTGAAAAAGCATGAAAGGGCAAGCGCCCAGGTCATGGACATGCCGTATTTCGCCCCGGATGAGGCCATCGAGGTGACGCTGCCGGTGCCGATGATATAGCCGATAATGAATATGCCGGGCCCCACCGCCGTCGCGATTTGCTTCAGTGTGCCGATGAAGGGTGCCTGTCCGCCGGATTGCGCCATGTCGTTCTCCTGTATCTTTCCCGGTTCCCGGGGATTTCGAATTCGAGTTGATTGTCATGATATATTAGGGATTTTGCGGGTGCTTTTCAACGTTTTCCTCGGCAGTAACGGAAAATACCTGTTGCGGCCTCCGTTTCCTCGTGCGATATAGTCAATTGGCTCCCTTGAGGAAATCATGGCGACAGGAGGAATTTTCATGCCCATCAAACAACGGTCCGCGCGCGCGGCATCCCGGAATTTTTTATGGATGGCAGTCTCCGTGCTGTTTCTTTGTTCCGGTTGTGACGGCCGGTCGGAGCAATCATATCCCTCCAACGAACGTCTCGACGGCTATCACGGAGTCTGGCACGCCGATCTTCCGTCCGATGACGAGTACCGCTATACCTATTATAGCGGCGGGCTCGGAACCTACACCGCCAAACACCTGCCCATGGCATGTCATGCCCCGGAAGCGGGGAAGACTTTCTTCTGCTGGGGCGGGACCCGCGCCGGCGAGAACCGCCTCATCCAGATGATATCCTGGTACGATCACGCCACGGGGACCGTGCCGCGTCCGGTGGCCATCATGGAGAAGAACACCGACGACACCCACGACAATCCGGCGATGGCCATCGACGGCGACGGGC
>CAYNWJ010000073.1:0-13366 GCA_964400815.1 uncultured bacterium | reverse complement strand
GCTCCTGTCGGATGTCTGGGAAATCAGGTCGGAAATGCCGAGCATCTTCGCCACCGTCTCATCGTCCTTCGAAAGGAACCCCATCTCGCCGGAACAGGCGTTGATGTTGGTGCAGAGAATGGCGTGTTTCACGAAGTCGTAGTCCTCGCCGGAGAAACCGTTGGCGATGAAATAATTCTGCATGAATTGGATGCTTCTGCCGATGTGCTTCAGGGTGTATTTTGCTCCCGTTCCCTCCACGTCGTCAGCGGTCTGGATGTACCCGGTGTCGTGCATGAGCGCGCCGACAAGCCCGAGAAACACGCTGCGTTCGGCGAGTTTTTCCCCCGCCGCGAGGTAGCCGTGCATGAGGCGGCCCATGGCGGCGAAGGCGTTCAGGGTGTGCAGAAGATCGTGATATTCCGTGGTGCATTTACGGTATCCGGGGTAATTGCCGTTGTAGAGATCGACGATGTCGTTGAAGACGGTTTCGAGCCGCTTGTAATCCATGGCGGGAACGGCGCTTTCGAGGGACGCGCCGATTTCGTGCAGATACGCGTGCGGGTGGTTCCGGTCTATGAGGTCGGCGAGATGGGGAAGGTCAGGTTTTCCGGCCCTGTTCATGTGAATGTGCGCCTTTCAGTGACTGACAGAAAACATGAACGTCTTCATTGTTGTTGAAAAATAACACTGCCGCGCAATGTTGGCAAGCCGGATTGTGACCTCTTGTAACATTGCGTAAACGTTACTACCATACCATCCCATGTATGGGCAACCGCCGGAGCGTTTTACACCGTTTCGGCGCGATCCATCCATCGATCATGCGGCTCAACGATAATCACCGATGGTGACATGGACCACGAGGGCCATGACGAGCGAAACGGCGAACCCGGCCAGGAAGACGCCCCGGAAATCGCCGAAGGTCATCACGAGACCCATGACGATCGGCCCGAGCGTCTGACCGAGCCTGAGCACCATGCTGTTTATTGACATGAACGCGCCCCGGCGGCTGATGGGAGCCATTGCCGTGAGAAGGGACTGGATGCATGGTATGGTCAGACCCATGCCGACGCCCAGAAACACAGCCGGTGCGGGAATGCCCCGCAGCGAACCCGCAAAGGGAATGACGAGCATTGACGCCGCGAAGAACAGATACCCGATGGTAAGCACCCGCCGCCCGCCGAAACGTTCAGCGATGGATCCGGTCCGCAGGGAGATGAACGCCGTGGCAATCGAGGAGATGGACATGACCGCCCCGATGGCGAGTGTCGATGTGCCGAATTCGCTGTTGAGGTACAGCGGCAGAAACGTCATGTAGGAGCCATAGAACACGAAAAACGACAGCACACCGATCGCGAAGAGTCCCAGTGCCCGCTTTTTGGCAACGGCGCCGAGCACATCGCCGAAATAGCCGCCCAGGTCCTTGCTGTTTTCCGGTTCCGGGTTGTCGAGGAACAGAGCCACGAGAATGCCGAGGGGCACGGCGACCATCGAGAGGAGGAAGGGAAAACGCCAGCCGAACATGGCGAGCGCCCCGCCCAGCGCCGGATAGAGGGCGGTCCCCACGCTCAATACGCTGATGTTCCACCCCAGCACCTCGGTGCGCCGTTCGCCGGTATAGAGATCGCCCAGGATGGTGACGTTCATCGTGCCCATGGTGGTGGCCCCCAGCCCCTGGAGGAACCGGAGCACGAGAATGGTCCTGAAGTCCGTGGCCAGGGCGCAGGAACTGCCCGCAAAACCGAACAGGAACAGCGCGGGGACGAGCAGACGCTTGCGGCCGATACGGTCCGCGAGAATGCCGGTCAGGGGAGCGAAGAATGCTCCGGGCACGGTGAAGAACGAGATGAGCAGCCCCACGTCACGCGTGGAAACATCCAGTTCGCGGATGATGACGGGAAAGGCCGGGGAGATGCTGGACACCCCCAGCACCACCATGAGGGTTACGCCGAACATGAGCATCATGTTGTGGTCCGTGCCCGATCCCTTGCCCTGTGTCGCCGGGCGGCCAGCTGTTTCCGTCACGTCTCGCTCCTCCGTTCATATTCGGTCATGAATAATCTATGGATTCCGGACGGGGATTGAAAGTCAAAAGGACGTTTCCCGATGTCGAACTGCCGCAATCCGTGGCGGACCTGTTCATTCACACGCTCATGAATCCGCTCCAACTCGTTTCTTGAGGTGGCGGATGGAATGTCGTATTATTGAAGAGACGGAGGTCATGATCGCCGCGGAAGACGAATCCGGAGGGGAAAGACCCTGCCCCCGTAAGACGCCGCCGGCCAAAACAGAAGCCGGTTATCCAGTTTGATACGCATAGTGCTTTACGCCATGATAACCCCCTCCGGACTTCGTCCTCGTCCCTCTCACAGGGGGACCCATGCACCGCCGGCGTTTACTGCACCTGCCTCCCCTGTCAGGGGAGGCGCCGCGACAGTGGCGGAGGGGTTATACAATACATGACGGTACGGCAAAAAGTCATTTAATTGGCAAATGACACCTATATATTGTATCGCATTTTGAGCATGAATACAATATGTTGTGGTATGAATAGCCGGTTGGCCACTTTTTGCCGGACCATCATACATGGTATTTTCAATGGCGCGAATGAGTATGATTGAATGCTTACTTAACTTGATAACCGCATAGTATTATACTGCATTGCCTGCTGAACCGGATACCCGCACAACAGAAAGACCCGTCCCATGACAAACATGAAGCAGAAAACCCGTAAATACCGTTACAGCCCCCTCACCCGCTATGGCAGGAACCTGCTCCGTAAATTCAACAGGGTGATCGATGAATACAAGCTCATCCGGGACGGCGACAGGGTGCTCGCGGCGGTTTCGGGCGGCAAGGACAGCCTCACGATGCTGCACCTCCTCCTGGAACACCGGCGGTTCTATCCCACCGACTATTCCATAGAGGCCGTTCACACGGTCAGCGACTTCGATCCCGATGCCGGACGGACGCGGGAGTATCTCCGTGGGATGTTCGAGTCCCTTGGCATCGACCACCGGTTCATCGACATCACCGTCACGAAGGACGAGGACGGGAACGACTCACCCCCCGACTGTTTCCGGTGCTCGTGGGTACGGCGGCGGGAACTGTTCCGGCACTGCGCCGAGTCCGGCTGCAACAGACTCGCCCTCGGCCATCACCATGACGACGTGGCGGAGACAACCCTTCTGAACCTCTTCTACCACGGGACACTGGACACGATACTCCCCGTGCGCACCTTTTTCGACGGGAAATTCACCGTCATACGCCCCCTTTTCTATATCCGCGAGCGGGCGCTGGTGAAATATGCCGAAATGGCGGGTTTCGAGACCGGGGTCTGCACCTGTCCCAACGGTGCGGCCGGCAAGCGGCAGGTCATGAAAAACCTCGTCCGCGGCCTCGCGAAAGAGTCGAAAACCCTGCATGCGAACCTCTGGCGTGCGGCAAGGCTGTGGCACGAGGTCATTGGCGACAACCCCTGCCATCCCGGGCCAAGAAGTGAATAAACGGACATTTCGCATTCTTCGATTGCCGACGCCAACCTCTTTCCCATAATGAATGTATCGCTATTTCACTACAAATATCATGCGGTTTTTCGGGACCGCTTCACGTCTCTCGTTCGTTGAAGAAGATGAGGATATCTGTTATTAAGAGATGAGGATATTTTTATTTTTTTATTGACAAATTCTCATATTTATTTATAATTAATATTAAGGGAGTGTCCGGTGCAGGCAGTCCTCTCCGTTGTCTTTGTCGACACCATTATCCTTATCTTTTGCTGTATCGGCCGGAAACAGATCTTTTCTGTTCATCGAATCTCTCTCCGTGCACCATTTTAATGCTTTGAACCGCACACGGTAACTCAAAAAAAGACTGTGGAAAGGGAGGTGATATTTACCAAAAAAACAGATGATTTGATTCGAACGTGACAGTGCTTTTCAATGTTCAATGATTTAGGGGGAAACATGAAAAAGCTTCTGATTCTTGGAATTGCCATGCTGTTCGCGGCGTCTTCCGTGTTTGCGGCGGATTTCGCGCCCACGCTTCTGAAACTCTCGGCCGATCCTGTCATCCAGTATGACTTCGACGGCTCCGAGCTCGCCATCCCGGTCACCGTGTCGGGAACCACCGCCGGCATGATCTTCGCCGTTTACACCAAGGACCAGGGCGACGAAGTCGCCGAGACGGTCAACGGCTTCCTGGGCTGGCATCATGTCAACAAGGTCGACACCTGCGTGTACTATTCCACGCTGAAGAGCGTCGGCGTCGGTAACGCCGAGATCACTTGGGAAGGAACGAACCAGGACGGCGATCTCGTCGAGGCCGGTGAATACACCTATTACATCTGGGCCTTCGACAACCAGGGCACCAAGCAGCTCGTCATGAATCTCTGGTTCCCCGGACAGTACAACGATATCCAGGCTGTCGGCACCGACGGCATGCCGCTGGCCAATCCCATTTTCTACACGGGTTCCCAGCGCTGGTACATCGGCAACGATCCTCTGGATGACACGCTTGTCGAGGCGACGACCGTCGCCAGGCCTTCCGGCTGGAACCTCCGCGGAAAACCGGCCATCGATCCCGCGGACTTCAACATGATCTATTTCCAGGCCACCAACTCCGACGCCGGCAACGGCGCCATCATGAAGTACAAATGGGTGCCCGCGGGCGACGCCGAGCTCCAGACCGACTTCGGCGACGGCGGATTTTCCGAGATCGTCCCGATTCCCCAGGACAACGAGCCCGGTGTGATCGCGGTTGCCGACTATCTCTGGACCAACGACAGCAACCATCACGCTTCCGATCCCGACGCCGAATTCTATATCTTCGACTATGAAGGCCTGATGGTCGACGAGATCGATATGACCCCCTGGTGGAGCGACATCAACGACGCCGAAGCCGGCGCCCAGATGAACGGCGGACCGAACAACTTCGACGAGGAGAACGGCAAGGTTTTCCTGAACTGCCACTGCTCCTGTATCACCCAGATGGTCGATCCGCTTCGCTACCTCGAAACCGGCGTTCCCGAAGACTTCTTCGTGTGGACGAACCAGAACGGCGACTATGTCCTCGATCACAACTTCGAGGAAACCGCCGCCCTGCCGTGGGTGTGCAACGACTTCAACGTCGGGCCCTACACCTACACCGTTTCCGCCGACGACAAGCTCTTCTCCGTCGTCAACGCCTACGATGTCGGCGCGGTCACCTTCGGCCTCCTCGGCCCCGACGGCACCGGCATGGGCTACCTGGCTGTCGCCGGCGAGACCGCCGGTTGGAAGCGCGGCGAGAAGATCCTCGATCAGGACACCGCCTTCGACGGTCTGTATCTCGACAACATGCACACCGGCGGCACCCACTATGAGTGGGATGCCGACAAGGCAGACGGTTCGAGCTACTTCCTCGGTCACGACGTGATCCAGGGTGTGCTCACCAACGCCGTCGCTGTCGCCGACGACGCTCCGGCCGCATTCACGGTCGATCAGAATGTCCCGAACCCCTTCAACCCGACCACGACGATCAACTTCTCGATCGCCCAGGCCGGTGACGTCTCCATCGATGTCTTCAACGTAGCCGGCCAGAAGGTCGACACGCTGGTCGACGGCTTCATGGGCGCGGGTCAGCATTCCGTCGTCTGGGATGCCTCCGGCTTCTCCGCGGGTGTCTACTTCTACACGATCGAGGCCGGCAACACCGCCAAGACCATGAAGATGACGCTCGTCAAGTAAGATCAGCTTTTCAGCATGCGAAAAAGGCCCGGTATTCCTTCCGGGCCTTTTTCATGCCTTCTCCGTTGCCTTCCACACTGCTTCACGCATGGCCGGCCTCCCGCTGCCCGGTCTTGCTCCCGTGTGACAATATGTCGAAACATGGACAATGCGCCGCCGGAAGGGACAAGCAGTCTCCTCCCGAACGCGGAGTCATCCTTTTTATTTACTGATACATATATTCGATTGCTGGTTGTTGGTACAATCTTTGCGTTTTTACTCTGCAGATCGCGAACCACCATAACAGGGAAGCCGGCGGCACGACGGAGCAGCGCCTCTGTCAGTGTTCATTGTGTTCCGCCGGGAAATACGCCAGGAGGAGGCAGGCAGTCATGAGCGAAACGAATGTGGAAATGAATCAGATGGTAAACGCAGGCAAGTTCCTCACATTTCATCTCGCCGGAGAGGAATACGGCCTTGAGATCCTGAAGGTCAAGGAGATCATCGGCCTGATGAAGATCACCGAGCTTCCCCGGACCCCGGACTTCGTCAAGGGCGTCATCAATCTCCGTGGAAAGGTCATTCCGGTGATCGATCTCAGGCTCAGGTTCAATCTGCCCGAAACCGAATACACTGAAAAGACCTGTATCGTGGTGGTGGAGATCGCCGGAGAAGGAATGAACCACCAGATCGGCATCATTGTCGACGCCGTCTCGGAAGTGCTGAATGTCACCGACGACGACATCCAGGAAACACCCAAGTTCGGCGTGAGCCTCGACACGGAGTTCATCCTCGGCATGGCGAAGACCCAGGGCAGGGTCCGCACGCTTCTCGACATCGACCGTGTGCTGACATCCGAGGACCTGGGCATAGGGAAGCTCGCGGCCAAGGAATAGCGGCCGCGGTTTCCGCATGCGAACATCGGAATCGATTCGATGATACAGGGGACGGTGCGCCATGGCCGTCCCCCTTTCGTTCGTTGTTTATCCCCTCAGAATGACTGGCTCACACCCACCGTGTACCGCCGACCGTAATCCGGATAGCCCACCACGGTGGAATAGGCCGTATCAAAGATGTTGTCCACCTCCACATAGATCCGCGCCGGGCTGTTCTCCCCCACCGTACGGCCGATGGTGCAGCTCACCGTATTGAATCCGCCGAGGGGCTCCGGTTCGGGGGTCGCGGCGAAGCGGTTGTTTTCGTAGTCCGAAATGTATTTCCAGAACAGGTTTGCATCATACCCAGCGAAGGCCGTATGAACGCCTCCCCCCAGGATGGCCTCCGGGTATTCGTCGATAGACTTCATTCCGTCCCCCGCATCGGCCTCCGTCTTCATCAGCACGGCGTTGAAAAAGAACAGGGCCGTGTCGCGCACCGGCGCCGTCTTGATATTGAGCTCCAGGCCCGCCTGCCGCTGGTCGCGGTTGAGATAGAGCTCCATGATCCTGCCCTCGTGCTCCATCGTCTGGCCGCTCAGGACGATGGCGTTCCGCTGCAATGAGAGGAATCCCGTCACCGTGGCGTCGAACAGCTCACGGCGGGAGAACCGCACGCCCGCATCGAGCTTCGTGCGTGTTTCGTTCCCCGGCGTGTCCCCGCCGGTGTCGAGGGAGCCCTCGCGCGGCCGGACGACGCCCGACGCAGCGTTGGCGTGGAGGGAGAGCGGTTCGGAAAGCTGGCAGCGTCCTCCCATTCTGGCGGTCACGGTGACCGGCTCCCACTTGTCCGTGACGGGCTCGACGCTCCTGAACTTCCCGCCGCCGCCGTCGATGTTGAAGGCGCCGTACTCGTGGATGTAGGTCCGGTCGAGCTTGAGGCCCCCGTCGAGCAGGAGCCTGCCGAACCGGTGCTCGTCCACCAGCGCGGCGGAGAAGGTCTCCAGGTCGCAGGCCCTTCCGCTGAAGAAACGCTTGCCATAAGGCGCGACCCACCGGGTGTAATACACCCCGCCGCGGAGGGTGTTCGCGGATGTGAGGGCGAGCGCCTGCACGGCGTTCAGGCCCCATTCGAAGTCCCATTCGCGCGCGGTGTCCTCTCCCGTGCCGGTCAGGCGCCGGAAGGTGTGGTCACGGTCGGCGTACCAGGCGCGCACCTCGGTGGTCATCCGGTCGTTGCCCCGAAAGCGGCCCGTCAGCGAGGCGAACGTGGTGGAAAAGGGGTCGAATTCCTCCAGGGCGGTCCTGAACCGTTCCCCCGCCGGTTCCACCGCCGGTTCCACCGCCTGCGCCACCTCGCGCTTCCCGTACACGTGGAACAGGTTCGACCGGAGTGAGAGGCGGTCGTTCACCCGCCAGTCCGCCGTCCCCTGGAAATAGCTCATGGCCTCCGCGGCGTGACGGCCGTCAGGTCCCCGCGTGTGGGGCGTGTCGATCGACAGGGAATAGGACACATCGCCCGCCGTGGCGCCGTGGGCCAGGTGCGCGCGATAGGTGTCGAAACTGCCGTACTCGACGCCGTAACTCGTCTCCGCTGCGCCGTACCGCCGGGGAACGATGTTGACCACACCCGCCAGCCCGGACGAGCCCGTGAGCATGGCCGCGCTCGACCGCAGCACCTCGATGCGCTCGACATCCGCCGCGGAAAAGAAATAGGGCACCTCGTGAAACTCCCTGAACAGGGCGCCGTCAACGGCATAATTCGGATAGGGATAGGTCTGCCCGCGCACCGAGAAGAACTGCTTGACCTTCCGGCCGCGTGTCTCGACGCGCGCTCCGGGGACGTATTCCAGCGCCTCGATCACCGTGGCGGAACCCTGCCGCCTGATGTCCTCGCGCGTGACCACTGACTCGGAGACCTCCAGGCCCGCCGATTCCGCGAGAGGGGTTTCCATCACATCGCGCGCCGGCCGCCCCCGCACCTCCAGCGGGTCGAGGACATACACCCCGCCCGTTCCCGTCGTTCCTTCATCGACTTCCGTGACGGGGGATTCCGGGCTTACGGCACGGAGGCCCTTCACCACCGCGGCGTTTCCGGGCTTTTTGAACTCCAGCCAGACACCGTAATTCACCCCTGCCGCTCCAGCGGGCGACGGCCGGTGAACGCGAAAATCCTCCACGCCCCGTGAGCGCATGATCTCCACGAAAAGCGCAGCCGTCTCGGACGCGTCATAGGAGGGGCCGCCGCCACCACCCTGCTTTTCCCGCACCGCGCGCGCCGTGGCGGGTGGAAGGTTTTCCGGGAATCCCCGTCCGATGAACGCCGCGCCGCCGGGTTTCAGGACGCGGTAAATCTCCCCGAGCGCGGCGGGAAGGTCACGCCAGAAGGGGAATGAACCGCGCGACACGACGATGTCCGCGTATCCGTCCCTGAAGGGAAGATCGTGCACATCGGCTTCGATCAGGCCGATCCGCGACCCGACGCCCCGCCGGTCGGCGAGTTTGGCGGCATGGGGAAAGAACCCCGGATTGATATCGGCGTTCACCCAGTACATGGAAGGCGTGCGCACCGCCAGTTCCACGGCCAGATGTCCCGGCCCGCCGCCAATGTCGATGCCGGTCCCCCCGGCGTCCGCGAGCCCGTAGGCCCCCACGATATCATCCGCGAGAGGCGGGTACACGGGAGCGAGGACCGTTTCGGCGGTTTCGATGAACCGTTCGGCGTACCGGGCTTCGGCGTCCGTCTCAGAGCGGCCCGGCGCGGGGAGTGCACAGAGTGAAATCATCATGACACACACAAGGTATTTCATCGATCATCCCTTTGATTGAAGATGGAGTGATATGTGCGAACTGTTTGAAGTGCATGGTAATATAATATAAGGAATCGGAGGCGATTGTTAAATAACCAATAAAACATCGGCCGGACGTTCTATATATGCAGGCGGTGTCAGGGACCGTATCCGCCGGCCTCCCGAGCGGCAAAAAGAGCTTGTCTCCGAAGTGACGGCACACTATCATTTTGTAACATTCCGGCGCATCGGAGGCGCCGGCCGTAACATGCCCGTCCCGTGTTATGCATCCTGTGGTTGCAGGCGGGAATCACGACCGCTGAAACGCTCACGATTCGACGAACGGAGTGCGTCATGAAGGGAATCGTACCGATCATCGTCATCGCCGCGGTCTGCCTGTCGTGTTCCGCCGGCGGGCCGGAAGATGCTGTGAACAACGGCCTGGCACTCCATTACCGGTTCGACGACATCACCGTGGGGTCCACGACGGTGCACGACGCGAGCGGCAACGGACACGACGGGGCTCTTCACGGGCAGGACACGGCGGGTGGCGTGCTCGGCGGGGCCGTCTATTTCGAGGGCTATGACCAGATCGTGGAAATAGAGGATCCCGGTGTCACCGCGCCCGCCACGGTGGCGCTGTGGATCAGGACCAGCGATCTCATCCACGACCGGCGTATCCTGTCGCCGCTCGAAGATCCCGCCGACCGGCCCGGCGCAATCAGGCTCGACGGGACCCGTGTCGATGTCTGGGACGGGGCCGCATGGCAGGCGGTCATCGACCGCAGGACCCGCATCAACACCTGGATGCATGTCGCGGTCGTGTTCGCCGGCGACGGCCGCTGTTACGGCTATCTGAACGGCGAACGCCAGCATCTCGTCAGCTGCGGGTTCGATTTCGGCGGCGCGGAAGCGGGAATCGGCGCGGCGTTTCCCGATGGCTCGGGGAATCCCTATACCGGGCTGATGGACGATTTCCGCATCTACGACAGGGCGCTCGGCGAGGACGAGATCCGGGCGCTGTACAGGCTTGCTGACACGCCCTGACAGACACAGGATACCTCCCCGGTTCGGAAGCAGAACACTCACGCCCACAGGGAGCGCCCATGCAGCCATTCTATGACTACACGGACACCGATCGCGCCTTTTACCGCGAGCACATAGCGCCGCGCATGCCGGAGCGGCTGTTCGACATCCACGTGCACGCCTTCCTCCCCGAACACACGGCCATGATCCCCGAGGAGAAGCGGACGGCCTTCTGGGCCAACGAGTGCGCCAAGCCGCTGACCGTGGAGGACGCCCACGCGGTGGGGAAAGAGCTGTTCCCGGACGCCGGCTTTTCCTTCGCGGCCTTCCCGACCGCCTCGCCGGACGCCGACACCCGGGGCATGAACGACTATGTCGCGCGCAAGGGACGGGAAGGCCTCTGCACGCCCCTCATGATGGTGCGCCCTGAATGGGACATCGACGACATCGAGCGGACATACGACGAAGGCGGCTTCGCCGGGCTCAAGCCCTATCCCGGCTTCGTGGAGGGGGGCTCGCGCGGCGAGGTCGGGGTGTTCGAATACATGCCCCGCTCCCAGTGGGAACTCCTCGACCGCCGGGGCGGAGCGGTGATGCTCCATATCGGCAGGGCGGAACGCTTCGCCGATCCCCGCAACATCCGCGACCTGCTCGCCGCCCGCGACGGTTATCCCGGCGTCACCATCATCGTCGCCCACCTGGGACGGTCCTACTGCCCGTACTATCTCCGCGAGGGCCTCGGGCTCATGGGCGATCCGTCGGGGTTCTATTTCGACACCACGGCGGTGATCAATCCGGAGGTCTTCGACATCGCCTTCTCGGAGATCCCGGCGGAACGCATCTGTTACGGCACCGACATGCACGTGCTCCTGTGGCACGGCAGGCGGGAGTGGACGGAGCGCGCCTACATCAATCTCGCCCGCGAGAACTTCTCCTGGAACACCGACCGCCGGCCGGCCGAAGAGGAGGCGCGCTGCACCCTGTTCCTCTATGAGCAGATGAAGGCCATGCTCGACGCCTGCGACGATCACGGCCTGGACGAAGCCGGCGTGCGCGGTGTATTCGCCGTAAACGGAGAGCGGGCCCTGAAGATAGCCGCTGTGTAACCGCACCATCCGCTTCGGACGATCGGAGCCGCGTACATGAACGGCATGGACACATTTTCCCTCCACGCGCTCGACTACCTGGCCTTCGGCGCCTATTTCCTGGTGCTGTCGTTCATCGGCTTCCGGGTGGGACGGCGCGAGAAGGTGGATTCCGCCGACTATTTCCTCGCGGGACGCTCCCTGCCCTGGTACGTGGTCGGCGGCTCCTTCATCGCCTCGAACATCTCCACCGAGCATTTCATCGGCATGATCGGCGCGGCCTTCGTCTATGGCATCTGCGTGGCAATGTCCGAATGGGGGAACATCCAGGCCTTCACGCTCCTGATCTGGTTCTTCATTCCCTTCCTCATCGCGGCCCGCGTCTTCACCACGCCCGAGTTTCTCGAAAAACGCTTCAATGCCGCGCTCCGGCAATTCTTCGCCGTGGTCACCATCATCAGCAATGTGGTCGCCTTTCTCGCGGCGGTGCTCTATGGCGGGGGGCTGGCGCTGAACCGCCTGTTCGGCTGGAACCTGTGGTTCTCCATCATCGCCCTGGGAGCGGTGGCGGGAAGCTGGGCCATCTATGGCGGCCTCAGGTCAGTGGCCTGGACCGACTTCTTCACCGTGATCGTCATGATCGCCGGCGGCCTCATGGTTACCGTGCTGGGGTTTTACATGCTCTCAGGGGACGCCCGTTCGCTGGTCGCGGGATTCCGGGTGATGCTCGAGCGCAACATGGCGGAAACCGGCATCTGGCGGGAGGCGGTCGAGCGCACGGCGCCGCACATCACCGGCGGGACGGCCTACAACCGTCTCTCCGTCATCCAGCCGGTCACCCACGAGACATCCCCCTGGCCCACGCTGGTGGTGGGGTTCCTGTCGGTCAGCATCTGGTACAATGTCATCAACCAGTTCATGATCCAGCGGGTGCTGGGTGCGAAAAGCATGTATCACGCGCGCATGGGCATCGTCCTGGCCGGATGGATCAAGATCCTCATGCCGGTGATCGTCGTCCTTCCGGGCCTCATCCTCTTCGCCCGCTTCCCCGGGGTCATGACCCTTCCCTGGGAGGAGATCAGGCCCGAAGCGGACAAGGGCTACATCGCCATGCTTCAGATGCTGGTCCCGGCCGGGCTCAGGGGCTTCTTCCTTGCGGCGCTCTTCGGGGCCATCCAGTCCACGGTCAACTCGGTGCTCAATTCCACCTCCACCATTTTCACCCTGGACATCTACAAGCGGCTCCTCCGGCCGGACGCCCCGGAGAAGCATCTGGTCAGGATGGGCATGTGGTCCTCGGTGGTCATCCTCGCCATATCCATCGTGCTGGGAGGATTCATCAGCAGGCTGGACGGAAGTCTGTTCGTCTATATACAGTCGCTGTACGCCTTTTTCGCGCCCCCCTTCGCCGCGGTGTTCCTCCTGGGCATCCTTTTCAGACGCATCAACGGTACCGGCGCCACGGCGGCGGTGTTCGCGGGATTCGCCCTGGGCATCGCCATCAAGATCCTCACCCGCCTTCCGGGGCATCCGGCCTGGATCGAGCCCTACGGCATGCAGTCCATCATCAACTGGACCTTCTCCGCGGCTGTCTGCGTCACCGTGAGCCTCATGACCCCGCCCCCGCGTCCGGAACAGGTCACGGACCGTCTCGTGGTAAACTGGAAGCGCCTGATCATCTTCGACGATCTCGGCGACCGGTGGTACACGAGCGTGATCACCTGGTGGGCCGGTTTCGCCCTCGCCGTGATCGCCCTCGTGCTCGTCTTTTCCGAGCTGTTTTTCTGAATTGGAAATCCATGAAACATCCGGGTATCACGTTAAGCAAGCAATGACTGGAAAACATGCCTTATTAGCTTTACAATGGCGCGAATGAGTATGAATTGGTGCTGAATGCCGTGATGCAC